>PNOB01000283.1 GCA_013824585.1 Desulfobacterium sp.
CTTGGTCATCCAAATAACCCTTAGATTTTTGTGTCTAAATGCAGAAACCATGCCTATATAGTAAATATATTTCTATTTGTATATTCAATTATTTACTATCTCTTTTATTACTTCCACCATCATAATTGTGTAAAATAAGTAATAAAAGAAAGTAGTTTATTTCTTATATTTGTATTTATTCTTAACCTTCTGGTAATTACAATCATTATGGATACTCCATTTCATTATGATTTTGACGGGTAAACTTCATCATCTATAATAATAACTCTGATTTGATTTCACCTGGTTTAATACAGCACCAATTATTTTCTGATCAGAGATACAACTGATCGCTTCATTCAAAGATTTTACAGAGAGGTGACCAGCTTTGATAACCAGAATTACACCATCCATAAGGTTTGACAGGGTTGCAACGCCTGAGGTTGTATCCATTGGCATGGTATCAACCAGAATAATATCAAAATGTCGTTTTAAAATTTCAAGAAGTTTTTCAGTGAGTCTCACATTTATCTGTGGCTTTCTCATGGATAAACCAGAACCGGCCGGCAGAAGGAATAGATTTTCATCATGCCCGGATCTGACACATGACATAATTTCATTTTCAAGAAACAAGCTTCCTTCCAATTCCCCAAGCGCACTAATCATTGGTGAAGAGTCTTCACCAAATTCAACAATATCGCTCTTGTGGAGATTTGCCTTGCCGGATTTGAATGAATATGTACCTTTTTTCCAGCTAAACAGCTTCTGAAGAGATTCTTCTCTCTGCAGTTTCAAGGGCCCCTTGAGTTTCTCCCTGCTGATATATCCGGAGTTGATCAAGATATACCCAAGAGGTTGATTTGTTCGTTTCTGTCTTTCAAGTGCATCATTTAATTGTTCCTCAGTAATAAGGTTACCTTTCAGCAGCATACTTCCCATTCGGCTGGATTTGGAAAATTTCCGGTCCTGAATATGAACACATCGTCCATTCAGGAAATAAACAATCATGGTCTGAGAATCATTTGTAATGCTCAACATTCCGTTTTTCTTTCTCAAACCAAGAAGAAAAAACAGATCATCGATACTGCATTCCGATAAAGAACCGGACTCTATTGCAAAAGAAGAAATCCTGTCAATAGCATTTAACAACCCATTGGTATTTTCAATACCAAACATCTTATGAAGGCTCGGACGATACAGATCAAAATCAAACATAAGTACCCGTAATCCTGAATCAACCAGGGTCTTGGCCAGTTGAGTAAGAACGGTTGTTTTCCCTTCATCCATTGTGGCACTCTGAACCACAAGCACCTGCCCTGAATACCCGTCTTTTGCCCGCTCAATCGTAGCCTGTGGCAAATGACCCGATATCCCGAACAGGGGATCAGGTGAATCATCCATTACACCGATCTGCTTCTGCGCTTCATTCCAGGGAATGGCCAATGTCTTATCTTTCTTCAAAGCCTTATTATATGGCAAGGTTCCAATCACTGGTACTTTGAGACGCCTTAATACGTCTTCCGGATTTTTTACAGTATTATCCATATATTCAAAGAAAAAAGCCATGGTTATACCCAGAAACAGACTGATCACAACGGCCATGACCATATTCTTGAAAATATCCGGCTTGAATGGTTTTTGAGGGATTTCCGCTTTATCAACAACATGGATATTCCCGATCTCTCTACCCATTATCATGCTGAGTTCCTTAGATTGTGTGAGCAGCTTGTCATATATTTTCTGGCTGCTACTGAGCTTCTGCTCCAGCATGGCATAATCAATCCCCTGCCCATCTGATACCATAGCCTGTTTTTTCTGGGTATCCACAGAACCCTGAATGGATTTTTCATATGCCAAGGCACGATCCAGATTTGCTTTAACATTTTTCTTCAGACGATCTATTTCAATGGTGATTTCTTTATTCAGTTTTTTAATCGCAGAATCGATCTGGATCATCTGGGGGTGCAGAGCACCTAGTCGTTGATCGAGTTGGTATCTTTTGGATTTAAGATTAACCAGCTCAGTGCGTAATTTTTGAATCATATAATCGTTTGAGATTTCCGGCAAAGGCAACAAGCTATTGTCATTCAGCGAAAATGAATGCAACTGATCATAAATTGTCTGATACTTTATCCGCTCTGATCTGGCATTTATCAAGGCAGAATTGATCCCTACAAGTTCCTGAAGTTGAAGATCCTCCTTTCCTCCTTTTGATATAATATCAAAGGTCTTTTTATACTCATGAATGGCATGCCGGTTTGCCTCAACCTCTGCTTTCTGTGCAGCCAGTTCCTTCTCAAGCCAATTAAATGCTGTTTCAGCAGCCAACTGCTCCATTTGAATACTTGTCTTCATTGCAACATCAATGTGTGTATTGAGTATTTGTGTAATTTTTTCAGGAGATTCACCCTCAAAACTTATATTCAATAAACTGGTGCCTATTACTGGTTCAACCGCCAGTTTGGAAAGATACCAATCCACCTTTTTCGAATCATCCAGTATATTTGAATTTTTCACCTTAGATGGTTGCGCTTCTGATATAGGGTTAACGACGCTTTGCACATTATTATCCCAAAGGTGAGATTCCTTAAGCACCTCAGCAGCCAGGCTCCGACTGGTTATCAGATTACTCTGAGTCTGAAAAAAATCTACAGTGGAAATCTTTTTGGTTTCCGTACCAACAAACTCAAAGGACTGCTTTTCAATATTAATTACCGCAGTTGTCTTATAAACAGGAATTATACTGTAAGAGTAAAAAGCAACCCCACAGACAATGGCCAGAAAAATCGAAATGATTACCCATTTCCGTTTACCGAGTATCTGGATGTAATCAGATAGATGTTCTTCTTTTTGAAAGGTATCCTGCTGGACCAATGGTTCTGTAATCATGTTATCGTTCATAAAATTTCCTCAACTGCTTTCTTTGTTTGGCTTCTTCTATATTTATAATCTGCCTGTAATAGCCTTTTATTAGGATGATCAGATCACTTGTTATTCCGATTTGCTTTCATGTCGACACGATATCTATGGTCACACAAAGGGCAGGCACAGGGGCCTGCCCCTACGAATCATGCCATCTTGATCGCAAAATGGAATTAAAAATAACTTTTCGGCACCGTAATAATGTCATCGGGCAAAACAATATCCCCCATGTCAGGCGTTATCTGTTTCTCTTCATTATCCTGACGTCGGACAATCCATGCCCGTTCTTCAGATCCTCTGGGTGTTGCACCACCGGCAATGGAAATTGCTTCACGGATTGTCAGATCTTTCTCCCAGTTATATATACCTGGTTTTTTCACCTCACCGGTTACAAAAAATCTTGCCATTTTATTGATATAAATCGAATCTCCGGGAAGAATATAAAATTTATCATCCGTACTGCTGATCGTTACCTGGTTCAAATCTATGGTAATCATCTCGTTTTCTTTGGCCTGTTCCAGGGTTATGGGTTTATTTTTTAAAAGAGGAGATTTTGGGCGAATGACCGTGGCAGACATACCGGATTCATCTTCAAAACCACCTGCATCTGTTGTGAGCTTCAGGATATGGGTCTTTCCCTTGATCACATAACTTCCAGGTTTTTTAACCGCACCGAACAGAAATACCTCCTGATTTTTAAATTCCGAAATCGTTATTGTCACCTGGGGAGAGATCAGATATCCGGAATTGAGTTTGTCTGTAATAATTTTTTCAAGCTCAAATACAGACAACCCTGATGTATGAATTTTACCGATCAGTGGAAAAGTAAAATCCCCCTCCTGAGATACCTCAACATTTCGATTCAAATCACCGTGATCCCAGACCTGAATGGAAATGACATCTCCAGGCCCGATCATATATTCTCCTGTTGATTGTTCGGCGTAAACGTAAGAATTCAGAAAAAGCAAAATGGTAACAATTAGAAATTGGAAAAAACATCTTTGTTTCATATGTGCCGTTCTCACCTGTTTATGATTGATGGAACCATAAGAAGTTCCAGTTCCGTCACTCCAGTGAAAACCGGAGTCCAGAAACCTTTGAAATGCCTGGATCCCAGCTTTCGCTGGAATGACAAAAAATAAAATTCCCGACTTATTGTAGCTGCAATCTGCCTTATAATGATAACCTTACTCCAAAGAATCCTGAATTTTCCTTGTATTCCTCTGTTTCATCATCTGAGACTGTTTGTTTATATTGGTAACTCAGTGATAAATCCACCCACTGATTCAAAGCATATTCCAACCCAATTCGGGTTTTGTATATATCATCTTCTTCCCGATTCGCTGTTTTATCAAACTTCTTATTCTGATATCTAAGCCGAAAAGACAATTTCAGCGGCTCACTGTAATTGTATTGAATGGTCCCTTGCCAGGTAGTAAAAGTATAGTTATGCCCGGATTCATTTTCAGCCCGAGTAGAATCTTCAAGGCTTCGGTTAACTTTCAGTTGCAGATTTGTCACATCGGTAAGCCGATACGTCAATGCTGTGTCCGTGACCAGCTTGTTAACATCTTCTTCCCCTTCATACTCGGTTTTCTGATAACCGATCCTTAAATTTCCTGAAAGTCTTGTCTCTGGTGTCCATCGTGCCCCAACATATATTGCATTCGAACGCGAGTCCCCTGCCGAGCCTTCCAGATCATTTCTATTGTTTATGGTATGTCGATAATCCAGAAGTAAAGGAAACCTGGGGAAATATTTGTTTACATAATCCAATCGAAACAGATTGCGATCATAATCATCCTGGTCAGAATCATATGCCAAACCGGATCGGTCATCGAACTCTCTTGATATGTATTCATATCGAAACCCGATTTCCGTGAATTCCCCAGGTTTCAGGTTTGTATCTGCATAGGCTGTCTTTAACAAATATGGTTGATCTGTATCATCTTCATCATCCGGCTGAATGGCCTTACCCAACATCTTATCATCCGACTGAATGGCCTTATTCAATATCTTATCATCCGACTGAATGGCTGTATCCAATATTTTTGTTCCTATTTCAAACGTGGAATCGGATGGCGTTGTTAATGACCAATCCACCTTACCTTCATTATCCCTTCCATCCAGATCGTCATATTTAGCGTAAAAAGAAAAATCTCCTTTATAATGCAAACCAAGCCGACTGTTATCCGTAGTCGCCAGATAGCTCGACAATCCAGGTGATACCGTCACAATATTATCTTTTTTCGTATTTTTATGTTCCTGGAAAATATTATCACTGTATTGTTCTTCTACTGCGATCTGCGGACTTAATAGAAATCGACCCCAACTTATTGCATCTGCGGAAAACCCTGAAGAATAAAACAGCCCGAATAGCAAGATCGGTTGCAACACAACTGTAAAAATCAATTTTTTAAATAATCGCGATAACATAATATCTGCTCTTCTCAAGCTAATAAATCGGTCTGTTTATATAGCTCCGCTTTCTGGATTACACAGCCCCATGACTTGTAATATTCCTTACCAAAAGTTAGCGAGTGTTACAGCAATAATCATTCCAAATGCCCTTAAATGAATGATCGATCGCAAACTATCTTATTCTCAAAA
>PNOB01000284.1 GCA_013824585.1 Desulfobacterium sp.
GCAAGAAAGTTCAGTGAACTGAATGCGGAGATCACATTCGCAATTTTACCATTCAGCCCTCAAGGAGATAAAATCGCACGGATTGCCAAAGGAAAAGATCTTGAAATCATGCTTCATCTCCCGTTGGAGCCGTCCGAGTATCCCAGAGTGAATCCAGGCCCTGGTGTTCTGCTTGCCTCCATGTCTCCGGATGCCTTCATCGATCAACTGACAAAAGACCTTGATTCCATTCCATACATTCGAGGGGTCAACAACCATATGGGCTCAGAAATCACAACCATTTCAACAAAGATGTATCAAATTTTTTCAATATTAAAAAAACGGGAGCTGTTCTTTGTGGACAGTAAAACCAGCAGTGATTCATTATGCAAACCTTCGGCTCGTTTGTTAAAACTTCCATTTGGGGAACGGGATGTGTTTTTGGATCATGCTGTTGATTCCGATTCAATCCGAAAGCAGATTCGAACATTGCTCCGTCTCGCCCAAAGACAAGGAGAAGCCATTGGGATCGGGCATCCTCATAAAACAACCTATCAGGTACTGAGAGAAAAGCTTCCTGAGATCAAAGCAGAAGTCCAGCTTGTGAAAGCCTCTTCCATAGTTGAAATCATGGGTGAATAACTGTGGCCAGAAAGGGCCTATCTATGGATATGAGCATCTACATATCGCGAGAGAATTTCAGCACTGGCAGCTGGTGGGCGAACCAGAAGGAAGTGATCAATGATGGAGTGAGCCATTTCATGAGCAAGCATTCCTTCATGAACATCATTGATATTAATGTATATGGTGTTACTGTCAAAAATATACCAGGCACGGATGTTGTTTTTGGATTGATAAATATGGTAATAGGCTTGGTCCAGTAAGTTCCGGTCCGGATAGATGTTAATGAAAACCTTGGGGGATTTTTTTCTCATATCCAGGATTTCCTGAACCCGTTCATACAGGTTGTCCACCTTTGCTGAGACCTCTTCATGAACCGTACCCGGGCTTTTATCGGAGAAAAGCTGTTTCAACCCCCAAAATTTCTGATCAAAATCCATGCTGACGCTGAATGTATCAAGGTCCTCTGCTTTTAAGAAGCGGATGATGGTATATTTTGTTTCAAGCGTAACCCATGGAATCGGTTGAACACTTTCCGGGTATGCTATCCCGATAAAGGAAAAGTAAAGAAAAAATGCAAGGAGAAAGACGGATCTTGAATTTTTGGTAATCCTCTCCGGCATAAGGAAGGGGTATCCAGACTATAATATAAAATTTTTTTCGATTTTTTGTTTCAGAGTTTTTATTCTGTCGGCTATCTGATCCGGAACCTGTTCTTCCTTTGCGGTTTGTTCCAGAATATCGATTTCAAGATAAATTTCATTTACTTTATCATGGAGACTATTGACCATCTGATTTATGCTGTCCGCCATTTCTTTCACTTGATCCTGTTTCCGTAAAACAATCTTTTTGCATAAATCTCCTTGTGCAATGGCTTTAATCTCTTTTTCAAAACGAAATATCGGTCCTGCAATTTTATGTGAGATATAGAGGGTGACAAGAATTGTGATGATGCAAACCACACCCAGGGTAATCAGATTTGTGTAAATGACAGCAGGAAGTATTGCTGAGCCGGTTTTTCGGATGACCAGTTTTGAGTGATCGAAAGAAGAGGTGAGTGTGTCCTGAGAGAAGAAAAAAAGCAAAGCGGTCGATAAGATAACACCTGCAAGAACAATCAGGCAGAATTTAACAATGAATTTTATCTGAAAATCTTTTTTAATCAGATGTGTTTTTCTTTGATAAGAAGGATGTTCCATGATTTGGTTTTTCTCCTTTTGTACACCTGAAGTCACGATAGAACGCTTAAAGGGTGTTTTAACTGGATATCAATCAAATGGTGAAGATGGATAATGAAATTATTTTCAAACACGGGTTTGACCAGAATTGATGTTATTCAAGCATGGAAGGGAAAATTTCGATGCTGGCATTTTTCCGTAGATTGTCCATCCATTCTTTAAGAAGGCGGATTCTTTTTTCTTCTTTTACTTTTTTTTCAATCTGATTATAGAGCTGGTGCAAATCCGGGAGTGCTGGGTTTTGATTTTTCATTTTATCATAATGTAGTTTGATCTCTTCTTGCGAAACCACCACTTTTTTATTGATCTCTTCGCTTTTCAGATCAATCACATTCCGTATCAGGGTAGATTCCCAATATCGTTCAATGGTCTGAATGAATTTTTTTTGCTGGTCCAGTTTTTCCCTCTTTGCTTCCTGGATCAGGAGTTCTTTTCGGATTATTTCTTCGAGAAACTGCTTTCTGGTTTCATTGGTCAACTTGAAGTCTTCATCTAGTTCCAGCTCCATTGCGAGCTGGTTCTGGAATTCATCTAAGGTTAGCTCATAATCATTGATTCTGGATACGATCATCTTATTTGGGGCGTCATTTGAACAACAAGGGAGCATCAGGGAAATAAGGAAAAATAGGGGGAGTAAAATTGTATTTTTCATATAAAAAGTATCCTCAGTATTTGAATGACAGCCCAGTTGAATAAATATTCAAGGTATAGTCATATAGGTAGAATCGATCATCATCGTTATTGGATTCACTCCTTGTATTTTCCCAATTGGCATGAATACTCCATTTTTCGGAGATCATGTATGAGATTTCTGCAAAAAACGTTTTTTTGACTTCCCATTGTTTTTCGTTCTTGTAGGCTCCACCATAAAAGTTTGCTTTTCTATGGTCATATTTTGTTTTATGAAAGGAGTAGAAAATGTTAACCGACAACGGGAAAGGATGAAAGTGATAAGAGATTTCCGGCTGTAACCCATAGGAAAAATAATCATAGTAATTTTCTGTTGCCACAGCATCCTCGTAACGATAACTCTCCATGCCGTCCCAGAAGTTCTGATTGCTTTTGTTAATGTCTGTTCCGAGTTTCAATCCGGTTTTCAACTCGCGTGTCAGGTTGTATGTGAACTGGAATGAAAGGGTGTGAAGATGGTCGACCTGCCCATTACCGGTCAGATGGCCGTTTACATCAACCACTTTTTTATCGTCCAGTTTTTTATACAGAATGGAGTATTCCGTGTTCCATGAAAAACGGGTTTCGGATGCCCAGAGATACTCAATTTTGGCCAGTATCCCTTTATAATCTTTTTCGTCCTTTTCAGTATCCAAGGCTGAAAATAAACCCAGATCCTCGTTTTCTGCCGCCAGGTCAAGAAGGGATATGAAATTCGGATGATGTCTATTATAGTATTGCAATCCAAAGGTCAGAAGCCCATTCCCTCCTGCAAATCCGGCTTTACCAAATTCAAAATCCACTCCAACGCCTGCATCGTAGTAGTTGTAAAGGCCATCATTCCATCCGGTTGACTGGGTATCTTTGTTGAGTGTCGCTGTGTAGAAAAGAGATGGGATCACGGATAAATCACGATCATGTCCGATTCCCATCCGTAACATGGGGGTCAGTGTGTGTTCCTGGTATTCGGTTCGCTGCCTTGGCACATTGCCATCTGAATAGAAATCCAGTTTTTTTTCATAACCGCCATCATACTTGAGGATAAAAAATTGATCTTCTTTCATTTTCCAGCTTGCTGCGAGCAGACAATCCAGGATTCCTCCGGATAACGAGTCTGAATGTTTCAGATCAGAGTAGGCATACGAAGACTCAATATCGGTAATCAATTTCAGGCGGTCACTGGTGTATACTCTACGGTCAGGTGCTGAAGCAGCATCTGACCAGGCGGTTCCTGATTGAAGAATAAAGAGCATGATAACCATTACGATCATCCGCTTGTATTTCCAACATTCGAATCTGATCATTGCACAGTCCTTTTTACGGTGAATTGCCAAGAGATGGATCAGATTTCCATACCATTCTGGACATGGGGATATAGATAGTATCAATCGGGCTCTCATAAAATCGCATCTGGGGGTCGATCTGGATCTCAAGGTTATTGTTTCCGATACTGGCTGCACCTGGTTCATTGATCCGTAAGGAATCCCAGATATCGCTGAATGCAGGTTTGGTTCTGTATCCTGGTATCTCGCCTCTTTTATCGATTGTATCCCCGTCTCCCAGGACATAGAAGTTGACATCCATTCTGTTGACCGTACTCTCCAGCATATAGCTGAATCCGCTTGTTGCAGAAGATCCAGTATGGATACCGAATTCGCCGGCACCAGGAGAACCGCTCATGGTCATTTGATAAGTATTGTTTGTATGGATGGTTTTGATCTGTAATGATTCTCCTGTGATTTGCTGTTTATAGTCGGGTGTACTATCCATGTAGCTGCTGGCAAATGTTCTAAGGTTGTTCATTGATTCGCTGCCGGTATTGGTGAATGTAATACTCATACTTTCGAGAAGAGGCGGACGGCTTTCCGATGTCCCAGCAACGTATCGCACGGTTTGTCCATCTGCAACCGTCTCCTGTGTATTCAGCCAGTTGCTCCAGGGGAGATTTCTCAGATCCCCGGTATATGCTTCTGAAAAGGTCGTTGCCCAGTTGACAGTGGATAGCCCGGACAGATTGCTATCTCCATTTCTCAAAGACACACTCAGCAATTGAACTGTTTCCGCGTTCGGCCTCAGGATATATTGCTGGACTCTTGCCCAGTTACCATGGATATCTTTGAGAACCCTTCCTGCCTGTGCATCAGCCTTTTGAGTAAGCCAGGCATCCCGCTCCCGAATTCCCTTGTATTTTTCTGCGGAGTATAACGAACTCTGGATCATCTGGTTATCATGCATTTCAATGATTTTTTTATTTAATCGATCTTCTTCAACCTGGAATGCATAGGCAATAAAACCATCTTTGTTGATTTTTTCCAGAGTCGTTGGGTTCAATACAAGCCTTGGGGTTGCGTCATATCCATCCTGTCCCATGGTTTGAAGACCCAGATTTTTACTTTCATCTCCATAAATATCTTCAATACCATAATCAGCACCGCTCCAGGTTCCTGGAAAACCATATGTTGTCCCTTCCAGACTGAACCGTCCGGGAATGGTATTCTTCAGGTCAACCGTTGTCCGCAAAGCAGGATCCTGTGCAGTATCATCCAGGGCAGTCTGAAGACTGGCGGAATCAACAGCCATATCCCACGTAGCATCGGTTCGAATGTGAAGGATGGACAGGGGGATATCCATATCATCATCGATTTCGACATCAGGCTCATCCACGACGGGGCTGAAAAACAGATCCGTTTCCGGTTCCCTGTCATTGGGATTTCGAATATCATGCTGAGCCCCTCCTTTTTCAACATCCGGTTTTTGGATCACGGTCTCTTTTTCAGAATATGCCTCAGCTTCACCGGTTATCTGTTCTGCTCTTGCCTGTATCAGTCCGAGGTCTGTAAGCTCCTGAACAGATGCGAGAGCGAGCATGAAGTTCGAGTCTTCCTTTAAGGCTTTCAAATACAATGCGTTCGCTGCAGCATATTGTCCCTGGTCACTTTTTTCAACCCCTTCAAGATAGTAGCCTAATGATTTGATATTTTTGGTTATGGACT
>PNOB01000285.1 GCA_013824585.1 Desulfobacterium sp.
ACTGGTGAGGTGCTTGGTTTGTCCAGATCCTATGGGTATGCATTTTTCAAGGCCCAGGAAGCGACCAAAACTCCCCTGCCGGTTGAAGGAACCGTATTAATTACAGTTGCGGACAAGGATAAAAAAGAAGCCATACAGACCGCAACCCTGTTCAAGGAACTTGGCTTTACCATCCTGACAACAAAGGGTACGGGAAAATATCTGAAGGAAAACGGAATCCCGACTCAATCCATCGAAAAACTGGGATTTGGCAGACCGGATATTGTGGATGCCTTAAAAAACAAAGAAATTGATGTGGTCATCAACACCCCCAGCGGCAAAGAAAGTAAGATTGATGATTCCTATATCCGGAAAACCGCGATCAAATACAATATCCCCTACATCACAACCATTGCCGCATCCATCGCAGCCGCCACTGGCATTGAGGCAAAGAGGAGAAACAAGGTCGATATCCGGTCATTGCAGGAATATCACCAGGATATAAAATAATACTTGTAACTTATGAATAAAGAGCATTTAAAATATTTGATTGGAGGGTCAATTTTTTGGGGCTTTGTAATTGGGCTAATGGTAAAGTTTATCTTAGGATCTAGAACATTATCTATTCAGAAATTGATAATAATCTATCCTATTTTTACAGCCTTTATCGTTATAGTAGCTCAATACTACGTTGGTGGCTTTCCAACATATAGTCCCAAGAAATGGTTTTATGTTCCTATTTTTTCCTGGGTATTTCTTGGTGTCTGGGGAACTATCGAAGGTTATTTTTATGGTGTTCCCTTTAGTATTTTCGATTTTATTTCAAAGTAGGCTGACATATATCCGTCTTATTGAAGTAAAAACATAAATATAACCTTGCACTGATGCAGAAGCGAAGGGGCGGCTTGCCTTCCCGGAGAGTTCTCAGCAGGCCGCCAGTAGGTGGCGCGCGCCGCATAGTTCACCGTTATGAGCATCGACAGTAATGAGAAAAAGTCTTAAATATCTAATGGCTTTTTTTAGAGTATTTTTATTAGCCCTGATCGTTTCATCAGTTACATGGTATGGCGTTTCATTTTTTCAATATAAAGATGAAATTGATCGTATATTAATAACTCATCAGCGGGTAGCCCCATAAGGGTCTACTTTACCGGATGCTTGAGCCGTGTGACGGGAAACTGTCAAGCACGGTTCTTAGGGGGCTCGGGGTTGGTAACAACCCCTTGCTACCCTGTCGATAAATAAATGAAAAAAACACTAATACTCACTTTAATAATTTTTTTTGGCTGCCAGTTGGCATACGCTGAAAAAAAGTCCAGCACCTGTTATGGCACGACAAAAGATGGGCGTTTGGAAAACGGCTGGCAACTTCCGTCATCTGGCAAAAATTTTGAAGCCTATAGCTCTTTAGGCGTAATACTTGGCCGTAATTATGTTCACAGCAAGGTCTATGAGGTAGTTGTAGCTGCTTATAAAACCCTGGAATCTTCAGCTCCGGAGAAGGTCTTTGTTTATGGCGAGTCAGGCTTTAAAGAGGGTGGTCGTTTCAGGCCCCACAAGACACATGCCAATGGTTTGTCTGTTGACTTTTTTGTGCCTGTAGTTAATCAGGCTGGTGGTTCAGTGAAGTTGCCGATCAGTCCATTGAATAAATTCGGCTACAGCATTGAGTTCAATCAAAACGCTCAGTATAATGATCTGGCGCTTGATTTTGAGGCCATGGCAAAGCATCTTCTCGCCATCAAGCAAGCCGCAGATGCTCATAGTGTTGGAATTGGCGTTGTGATATTCGACAACTCCTTTCAGGAAAAGCTTTTTGCAACTCCAACTGGTAAAAAGCTGCCTGAACTTATGCGTTTTTCTGTTAAACAACCTTGGGTTAGGCATGATGAGCACTATCACATAGATTTTGAGGTGAAATGTGCTGTTGGTCGCTAAAACATCCCAGCCGACCGCGAGAAGCTCCGGTGGCCTTTCGGGTTTCTTTTTTGGCGCGGCGGCTGAATTTTACGTTAGCCAAGGAATAAATGATGGGTCTTTTAAAAAAAATATTTGTCAGTGAAGAGAAGGAAGCTGGAAATATCGACATAATTGGTATTCATCCAATCCATGCCGCTGATCCTTGTCATCTTATTGAATTGATAATTAAAAATTGTCAATCCGAAATTGATATGATCGGCTTCACCCAGGAAATATCCGGGCAACCAAAATCAAATTGGCAGGTCCCGTATAATGATAAGTTTCTCAATGATGATGGCTCTAAAATTACCGGTGATGTAATGCTTGATGGACGAGATGAGAAAAATTGGAAAGGGAATGTAAGAATAGCATTCTTTTTTCACTATCTGGATCTTAGCAAACCCTTAAAGACTCCTTTTGGCATCAAATCCCTGCCAGCCCCAACAGATTTACCTGAGCGCTTGAAAATAATGGAATATGAATCCTTGGATTAGGATTTCACCTGAAAAAACTCAGTCAAGTTAAAGAGTGTAACATATTAGTTGACATTGTAACAAAATATGATACATTTTTACCATGATAAAAAGCTTCAGAGATAAAGGGCTTGCTGAACTATTTGAACATGGTCAGTCTCGAAAGATAGGGCAGAATTTACAATCGCGAGCCCTGAGACGTCTTGATGCTTTAGACCAGGCGGAATCATTGACAGATTTAAACGTACCGGGCTTTAATTTTCATAGCCTTCATGGAAAGCCAAAGCGATACAGTCTTCATGTCAATGGTCCATGGTGCATCACCTTTGAGTGGGAGGATGGTGATGCACTTAAGGTTGATCTTGAACAATATCATTGAGGGTAAACCATGAAAGAATATATCGTTAAGCGTCCGTTAAAAAGACCCCCGGTTCATCCCGGTGAAATTTTACGTGAAGATGTTCTCAAAACGCTCGGCCTGTCTGTCAGCGAAACAGCAAAGCGTCTCGGTGTTTCCCGCCAGCAGCTTCATCGCATATTAGCCTGTACCCACCCCATAACTACCGAAATGGCACTTAGGCTTGGCAAGTTTGCTGGTAATGGACCTGGACTTTGGTTACGCATGCAACAGGCTTATGATTTGTGGTATATTGAAAGCAGAATCACAGACGAACTTTCCAAAATAAAAGCCGCTGAAATTAAAGGTATTAACGGCTAACTTTCACTTCAGCAGACCGCAAAAAGCCGCGGCTGCTGAGCTCTGCGTTTTAAGTGCCTAAAAATGAATATTCAATGGAATTAAATAGGATAGTACAAGTCGCACTAATAGGAGAAGTCCCATCAACTCTGAGATTTCTTTATGTATCTTATAAAAACAGCACTTTATATTTTCATGCTGTTTTTTCTGAAGATGCTACAGAGGACCATCTTGAATCAGCAAGTTGCGTATGTTCTGAAGTACTGGCAAGTTGTCCATGGGATTCTAAACTTGAAGAACATATTGAAATTGATAGTAAAAAAGATTGGAAAATTAATGGTGGTGAAGATCTCATGTATTTAAGATATGGTGAACTAAGCAACATTATCAAGCCTTTTGCAGCGGACCGCAAAAAGCTGCGGCCGCTGAAAAGCACGGTAGGCGGACCAAGCGATAAAGTATCGAAATAATGGCAATGATTAGGTGAACTTGAAAGGTATGTATGCAGAGTTGGAATATTAACACATCGATTGGAATCATACTGTTGTTTGGCTTCATTGGCATTCTCCTGTTTGCGGCAGGATACCGGTTTTTAATTCAACGTCGGCAACTGTCATCAGGCAGAGAAATCGGGCGTTTTGTCCCCCAAAAGAATGACGGAGTGTTGGTATTTGACCACCAGATTACGATTACCACCGGAGGGAAATGGTGCCGTTTATTACTTAAATTCAAGTCTGAAACAGCCTATGAGATTAACATGAGGTGGAAGTACTTCCTTAAGCGGGTCGCCTTGGTGATAGGGACTCCCTATACCCTCACCATCTCAAATGGCTTGCGCCGTGTGCTTTATCGGGAAGAAGGCAATCTGTCCCGCTTCTTGGCTTTTGTTGGGGGCAGAGGAGGCAACACGGAAACCATGTTTAGCGATCGAGGCAGGGGATCCCAGGAAGGGAGGGTCGCCCTTCTCGAATTCTTGCCCAGGCAGGCCGGGTCATATCGTATTCTATTGGAGATTCAATCACGGGTGGAAGATGAGGCTCCAGGGTCTTTGTCCTATTGGGAGGTGATCGAGGCAGAGCTTACCGTGAAGGAAGATATAATACCCTTATCCAAAATAGTGAAGTACCCCCATAAACGCGTTAACATATAGATGTACTTGTGAAGATGGAATGGCCCAAGCAAATACACCGGACAGCTTTAAGCTGCCGGTGATCCGCACGTTATGCAAGGAAGATTAAAAATGAACGTCGAGAAAATCAACATTTCGGAAAAGTTCGGAAAGTTGCCTGTCGGTGACTATGCAGTGCGTTTGGTCGCTAAGATGAACAACTACGACTTCAAGATCGTATAACCAGTCGATAAGGCCGCTCGCAGCCTGCTGGACTGCATCGGCTCAGCTTTTCGTTAGCCATAGGAACATGGATGATAATCGTTACAACGGAAATAGTAGTTAATAAAGTTAGACCATCGCAAATATTTGATTGGATCATGAATTTAACACCAGAGAAGTACAGACAATGGGACCCAAAGGCACATGTAGGTAAAATTAAAAGGCCTGCCCTATTAAAAGAAGGCGATAAATTCTGGTTTGAAGAAATGATTGATGAATATAAAGTTAGTTTTAAATGGAAAATCATTAAAATAGATAAACCGAATTTATTTTTAATGAAAGCAATAGTTCCTTTTCCTATTTATCTCCAGTTATCATTTTTACCTTTTAATGAAGATACGAAAGTTATTCATGAGTTAAGAATAGGTTTTAACTTCTTCGGGCTTGAGGAAATTGTAGATTATTTCATAAACTTTTTCATTATGCCGGAAAAAAAGATTACAGCAATTAAAAAACACGCAACGGAAGAATTTCAGAATTTGGAGAAAATATTGTAAAACGTGTTTAACAAAGTCAATCCAACCGACCCAAAAAGCCGGATGTCGATTAAAGTGTCTACATAAAACGATATGGCATTTCTCGCAGAGCTAAAACAACGTGCACGTCATCTCAAAGCAGAGACCTTTGCTCTTTACCTTGCTGCACGTGATCCGAGAACACCTTGGTATGCAAGGCTTCTCGTTGCTGGCATCGTCGCTTATGCGCTCAGCCCCATTGATCTGATCCCAGACTTTGTTCCGATCCTTGGTTATCTGGACGATCTCATCCTGATTCCAATAGGCATTGCCTTGGCTATAAAGCTTGTTCCTCATCAAGTTTTGGTGGAGTGCCGAGCACGGGCACAGGAAATAATACGGAATGAAAAACCCGTAAGCCGGGTTGCAGGTGCGGTAATTATCGCAATCTGGTTGTTGTTGGCAGTGCTCTGCGTCGTGTGGGTCTACGAAGTTCATACATGATGGCGTTGAACAACAAGAATCAGAAACTGATTTATATCCGC
>PNOB01000286.1 GCA_013824585.1 Desulfobacterium sp.
GGGCACCGACTTTCGCCGGTGTGACGCTTTTCAATCGTTTTGAAATTGGCTCAATAGTTTGCTTTTTCAGGAATATTTTTCTGCCATACCATAAATAAAACCCTGTGACCGAACACAACTGTTCACCATCTCTTTTGCTTTTTTCACCGAATATACAGATCAACCTGACAGGGTAATACTACGTTGCAATACATACTTCAGATCAAGGAGGAACTTATGAAAATTGGTCTTAAATTGGTTTTTGTCTCAACTATTCCAGCACTGGTTGGCCTGATTGTGCTTTCCATTGTTCAGGTTGTTAAAGTTGATTATCTCATAAGCAAACAGATCATAGATCTTCGACAGCAGCAGGAAGGAGCTGTCATTGAAAAATTGAAGGGACAGATCGACATTGCCGTTAATCTGATCAACAGTTTGAGAACAGAGGGAAAAAGTCAGGATGATTGCAAAGAGGCAATTAAAAAGCTACGGTTTGGAGACGGCGGCCAAGATTATTACTGGATACACTCCTATAATCCCAACCATGTCGATCAACCTAAAATGATCATGCACCCCGTTGTGACGAGCCTTGACGGGAACGACATCTCCAGTTTTGAAGATCTGAAGAAGTTTGATAGTATTGTTTATAGGGGTAAAACCTATCCAAAAGGATCTCCGGAGCTGAGTTCGATTCCCATCACCAATCTGTTTGTGGATATGAACAGGGTGTGCAACAAATCCGGTGAGGGTGTTGTTCGCTATTACTGGAACAAGCCGGGCCAGGAAAAAAATGTGGCGTACAGCAAATTCTCCTATGTGAAGCTGATCCCAGAGTGGGGCTGGGTTGTGGGAACTGGAGCCTATGCAGATCATATCGACGGAATTGTTGCTGAAATGAGCAAAAAACTGATCAATGACAAAAATAATCTCACCAATACGACCTTTTTGTTTGCCGGCTTGCTCCTTGTTGTGCTGGCTGGTGTCTCCTTTTATGTCTCAAGACGACTGACGTACAGAATTGTTGACCTGACAAATTCAGCCGAATTGATGGCAAAGGGAGATTTGATACATCAGGTTAAGCCTACATCCAAAGACGAGCTGGGCCAGATGGCCATGGCGTTTCTGAAGCTGGCAGATGCGCAGAAAGAAAAGGCGTCATTGGCTGAGGCCATATCTCAGGGAAAGCTTGATGTGAAAATCAGTATTGGTTCTGAAGCCGATATCCTCGGTAAATCGCTTCAGGCCATGTCTGCCAGTTTAAATGAAGTCATCAATGAATTGAATTCAGCCGCAGCACAGGTGGATGCCGGCTCCAATCAGATCGCGAGCTCCAGTCAATCCTTATCCCAGGGGGCCACTGAACAAGCCGCTGCCATTGAAGAAATATCCAGCTCCATGACGGAAATCGGTTCTCAGACCAGGACAAATGCTGAAAACGCTGCCCAGGCGAGCCAGCTTGCCACAACTGCTCGTGAAGCGGGTCAGAGAGGTACACACCAGATGGATGATATGGTTCGATCCATGGAAGCGATCAGTGAATCCAGTAAGGAGATTGGCAAGATTATTAAAGCGATTGATGATATCGCCTTTCAGACCAATCTGCTGGCCTTGAATGCTGCTGTTGAAGCTGCCAGAGCCGGGAAACATGGTAAGGGGTTTGCCGTAGTGGCACAGGAGGTCAGAACTCTTGCAGCCAGAAGCGCCAAAGCTGCTCAAGAGACGGCAAGTTTAATCGAAACAGCTGTAAGCAAGGTTGAAGACGGAAATCAGATTGCGGAAAGGACTGCTGCCGCATTATCAGAAATCAATCAGGGAATCATTAAAATGGCGGATCTTGTAAGTGATATTTCTGCGGCAAGCAATGAGCAGGCTCAAGGCATCTCCCAGGTCAGTCAGGGGCTGTCCCAGATTGATACCGTCACGCAGCAGAATACAGCCAGCGCAGAGCAAACCTCTGCGGCAGCAGTGGAGCTTTCATCTCAGGCAGCGTCTGTTCGAGAGATTTTATCCCGTTTCAAGATCAAAGAAGTATAGTCATTACAAAGGGCCGCAACCGGTCTTCTGCGGCCTCCCACCCATACTTTTTCTTTGACATCAATCAGACTTTATGAAAATAGAGAGTGACAACTTTCTATTTTTTTTTCAGCTCTAATTGCAAAAAGGCTGTCTTATGTCATTTCGCTGAATGCCAGTCACGTTTTAAAGCATAGTGTTATATTGCATATCGCTTTTACATTCTGAAATTATAAAAGGAGAATCCAATGACAGCATACACAAAAATCGATAACTGTCTGAGTACTCGCAGCGGCCATCTTTTTATTGAAGAATGCGATACAGTGGATCTGGTGAAAAAGTTCGGTTCCCCTTTATTTGTATTTTCCGAAAAACAACTCCGGGAAAATGTCCGGAGTTTTCGGAAAGGTTTTTCCGCTTTCTGGCCAGGAGGGGAGGTGGAAGTGCTTCCTGCCATCAAGGCCAACTGGATTCTGGCGACAAGAAGGATACTCAGTGAAGAGGGGGCAGGTGCGGACACCTATTCGTATGGTGAACTGCATGCAGCGCTTACCGCGGGTGTCAATCCGGAAATCATTTCCGTAAATGGCGGCGGCAAACAGGAAGATCTGATTGAAAAATGCATCCAGAACAATGTCCGTATTACCGTAGAAGATCTGGATGAACCGGATCTGATCAACCAGGTCGCTGCACGACTTGGGAAAAAAGCCAAGATCCGGTTCCGGGTAAAACCCAATTTCCCTGAGCTTCGGAAGCCTACGGATTTTGCGCAGGAAAAAGTGACAATCGATATCGGGATCCAGGTGTATAAATCCGGTATCCCTGCCCAGTACCTGCCGGAACTCGGGAAAAAGGTGCTGCAGATGTCCAACCTGGAACTGGTGGGACTACATTTTCATGGCGGACGGCATGATCCCAGCCTCTGGTATTGGGAGAATCTGATGAGAGGATATGCAGCGCTGATTGCGGAACTTTCATCCGCATGGGGAGGATGGCAGCCAAAGGAGATTGATATTGGCGGAGGTTTTGCCATCTATCGTGATCCTCATAATAAACTGGGATTGCGTAAGGATGTTGTTGAGACCTGGCTGACCTGGCCGCTGGTAAAACTTCTGGGATTTTTGAAACCGGGATTGCGTTATAAAATCATGGGTAAAGTACTTCCCCTGTTTTCCAAAAAACCCAACCGGAAAATGGCTCCCACCATTCCGGAGTATGGTCAGGCTGCGGCCGGAACCCTGCACAGGGAATTATCCCGGCTGGGAATCAACACCAAGGGTGTGAAACTTCAGATCGAACCCGGTCGCTGTCTGTATGGCAACACCGGCATTCATGTAACCCGTGTGAAAAAATTCAAGCAGCAGACCATGCCCATGCCCTGGAACTGGGTTCTAACCGATACTACCTATTTTTTTCTGGCCGGCGGAATGTATGAGTATCAGTTCAATCATTATATTTTTGCCAACCGCACGGATGACAAACCAAAATATGTGGCGGATATTGTGGGGCACTCCTGTTACGGAGACCGTATCCTTCCCATTGTGCAGGTTCCGGATGTTCAAACCGGCGATCTGATCGCCATGCTGGACATGGGTGCTTATCAGGAGGTCTCTGCCTGTAACTTCAATGCTCTCCCTAGACCAGCAACCATTCTGGTAAATGGAAAGGATTCGGAGATCATCCGCAGGGCAGAGACCATTGAAGATGTGTTCCGGCGGGATGTGATTCCCGAAAGACTGATCAGGAGGTAAAAATTTTTTGAGCATAATCAGAGGAAATTCTTTCAAAGGATATGCCTGTGTAATTACAGCCGCTTTTTTATGGGCATCATCAGGAAATGCAGGAAAAGCTCTTTTTAATGGCGGCATGGATGCTTTTGAACTGGTTCAAATTAGAGTAACTTTGGCAGCAATTATTTTAGGACTGGCACTTGCAATTTTTAGAAGAGAACTTCTAAAAATACGCATAAAAGATATTGGGTATTTTCTCTTGCTTGGAAGCATTGGAATGTCGATCCTTCAAGGAAGTTATTTTTATGCAATCAGTAAAATTCAGGTTGCTGCAGCAATTCTTATTCAATATATGGCACCCATATTTGTTGCCCTTTATTCAATACTTTTCTGGAAAGAAAAATTTTCCCTTTCAAAAGGGGTATCACTTCTATTGGCTTTTGGAGGATGTTATCTTGTAGTTGGCGGATATAACCTTGATCTTTTGTCGATGAATAAAATTGGAATAGCAGCAGGGCTAATTTCAGCAGTATCATTTGCTGCATACACGCTCCTTGGTGAAAGAGGGATGCATAGCTACAAACCTTTTACTGTTTTATTTTATGCCTTGGCTTTTGCAACCATACCATGGCATATTTTTTATACTCCTTTTCATTACCTAACTGCCGGATTTACTTTAAGCCAATGGTGGTGGATTACTTACATTGCAGTTGCAGGAACAATACTGCCTTTTGGATTATATTTTGTAGGGATAAATTTTATTCGTTCTACTCATGCCAGCATCATTGCAACTCTTGAACCAATAATAGCAGGAGTAATCGCTTTTTTAATTCTACACGAGAAAATGGAGATTTTTCAGATTATTGGGGGGATTATGGTTATAGCAGCAATAATAACTTTACAATTATACCATCAACCGGACAATTTATCCCCTGAAATTATCAGAGGCAAATCGAAAACGTAAAATATTTATGGATGAGGTATCAAAAAAATAACTCGGTAAAATATTTACTAAAATATATACTATGCTTGACTTTTTAGAGGCGAATGGGTAAGCATCTTTAATCCAGAAAAATTATTTGCTCGAGGTATTTATTGGAATGTTTGTGCACGAACCGACTAACTGATTTCAAAGGAGGAATGAGTATGACTAAACACTTATTGGTTGTTTTTTCGTTACTAATCGCAGCAGTTATGACCATCAGTGGTCCTGTCGCGGCCGCCGATCAGACTATCAAGGTCGCCACCCAGTCACCGCTTTCCGGCGACCAGTCAGCCGTCGGAGTTGATATCAAACGCGGCGCCGAGTTGGCTCTTGAACAAATGAGCGCACCTTTGGTCAAGATGGGATTCAAAGTTGAGCTGGCTCCGTTCGATGATCAGGCCAATCCCGATGCCGGCGTTGCCAACGCCAAGCGTATCGTCTCCGATCCGGCAATCCTTGCCATCGTCGGTCACTATAATTCCGGCGTCCAGATCCCGTCATCCGAGGTCTATCACACCTCCGGTTTGGCCAACGTATCTCCTGCAAACACCAACCCGAAAGTCACCACCCGTGGCTATATGGAAGTCAACCGAATCGTCGGTCGTGATGACGTCCAGGGTGTTGTCGGCGCCGACTTTGCCGCTGGAAAAAATGTTAAAAGTGTCTTTGTCGTCCATGACAAGACTGCTTACGGACAGGGCATTGCCGAGTTCTTTAAAAAAAGAGCCGAGGAAAAGGGCATGAAACTGCTTGGTTTTGAAGGCACCGAAGAGAAGGCGAACT
>PNOB01000287.1 GCA_013824585.1 Desulfobacterium sp.
GTTTTATGGTAAGTAATTTCCATATTCAGCAATCAACAGTAAAACGGACGAATCTGTAGATGTTATTTCCCCCGGTTTTCAGGTCGTAAAGCTCTAACCGCAGCACCGGCTCTCCACATTTCAGAGTTTTTTATGGCCTCCAGCTCTTGGCCAAGCTTTTGTGGGTAGTCTGGTGCACTGCTCACCGAAAGAACTCTTTCCGTTTCCTTTCCGGATTTCACACGAGCATAAAGCTCATCAAATACCGGTGCTACCGCATCCCGGAATTTGGGTGACCAGTCCAGCGCGCCTCTTTGTGCAGTCTGGCTGCAGTTTGAAAACATCCAATCCATACCGTTTTCCGCCACAAGGCGAATCAGGCTCTGGGTGAGTTCTTCAACGGTTTCATTAAATGCTTCACTGGGGGAGTGCCCATTCTTTCTCAGAACATTATATTGTGCTTCCATTGTTCCGGCAAGGCATCCCATGAGAACGCCTCTTTCTCCGGTAAGGTCGCTATAAACTTCAGACTCAAAGGTGGTGGGGAAGAGATATCCTGATCCAATTGCGATTCCAAGAGCAAGAGTTCTTTCCGTGGCTCGTCCGGTAAAATCCTGATGAACTGCATAGCTTGAATTGATTCCGCTGCCGTCCAGAAAATTTCTCCTGACGTTCGTACCGGAGCCTTTTGGTGCAACCAGAATTACATCAATGTTTTCCGGAGGAATAATTAGTGTCTGATCTTTATAGACAATTGAAAATCCATGAGAGAAGTAGAGCGCATCCCCTTCATTCAGGCATTTTTTAATTTTAGGCCAAACCGCTTTTTGGCCTGCATCCGATAACAGCATTTTGATGATGGTGCCTCTTTTTGCAGCTTCTTCGATCGGAAACAGCGTTTTACCAGGAATAAAGCCGTCGGATATGGCTTTTCTCCAATACGCATCACCTTCAATCTGGCCGATGATTACCTCAAAACCATTGTCTTTCAGGTTCAATGCCTGTGCAGGGCCTTGAACGCCATAACCCAAAACAGTAATAATTTCATTTTTTAAGATCTCTCTGGCTTTTTCAAGAGAGAACTCTTCTGATGTTACAATATCTTCCTTTACTCCTCCAAAATCGATTGTAGGCATGATTCATCTCCTCTGATGTTTTATTAAAAAAAATATTAAAAAAAGTATACTTTACTACTTTGGTTCCCGTAACAAAGCAATTCTACCGGATCGTGTAATATTTTTAATTCCCATTGGTTTTAACAGCGTGATGATCGCATCCAGTTTGTCCTCAGTTCCTGTAACTTCAATTGTATAATGGTCAGATCCCACATCTACAACCTTGGCTCTGAAGATATCCACAATCCTGAGGATTTCAGCACGGTGATTTGCTTTGGCTGAAACCTTTATCAATATCAGTTCGCGTTGGATACTTCTCTCATCGGTGAGGTCATAAACCTTGATCACATTGATCAGTTTAAACAGTTGTTTTTTAATCTGTTCAATAATCTGAGTATCCCCCATCGTGACCATGGTAATGCGGGATATTGCCGGATCAATGGTTTCTGCGACACAAAGGCTTTCAATATTATAGCCCCTTCCGCTGAATAGTCCCGCAATTCTGGATAAAACTCCCGGCTGGTTATCCACCAGGATGGAAAAAATATGCTTTTTTTCAGTCATTATTCATATCCTTATTCTTGGAGCCAATTTCAAAAGTCTGTTTTTGTAGTTCCGGCGAAAGCCGGACACGAAGCAAAGCGTAACACTATCCAGTATTTTCAGTTCTTTTCTGAACATCGGCTTTCGCCGGTGTGACGCTTTTCAATCGTTTTGAAATTGGCTCCTTGGTCATTACACAAGAATCATGTTGGTGATGGCCGCTCCAGAAGGAACCATCGGATAGACATTTTCTTCCTGCTCAACCCGGAAATCCATGATTACGGGTCGAGGGATCGACAGTGCTTCCCGAATCACCGGTTCCACTTCGCTCGATTGGGTTGCTCTTAAACCAACCGCTCCGTAAGCTTCTGCGAGTTTGACAAAATCCGGTGCAAAACTCATATTGGTCCAGGAATAATTTTTTTTATAAAAAAGCTCCTGCCATTGCCTTACCATGCCGAGAAAACCATTATTCAAAATTGCAATTTTAACCGGCAGGTTGAATTGAACTGCGGTTGCAAATTCCTGACTGTTCATCTGGATGCTTCCATCTCCTGCAATATCAATTACTGTTTTTGACGGACAGGCAACCTGTGCTCCAATTGCTGCAGGCAGTCCAAATCCCATGCATCCCAATCCTCCGGATGTGATGAAATGGTTTGGTTTATCAAAATGGTAATATTGTGCCGCCCACATCTGATTTTGTCCAACTTCAGTGGTTATAATGGCTTCTCCTTTTGTCAGTTCATATAATTTTTCCACAACAAATTGCGGTTTAATTGACCCATTCTGGATATATTTCAGCGGGGTTGTCTCTTTCCATTTTCTGATTTTTTCCAGCCATGGTTTTCGTATCTCATCCAAATCTCCCAATTCAACCTTATTGATCAGATTGTTTAAATGCATAAGCGTTATTTTGCAGTCCCCGACAACCGGAACGGCAACCGGGATGTTCTTATGGATGGATGTGGGATCAATATCAATATGCACAATATCTGCATGCTTGGCAAATTCCTGCACTTTGCCGGTAACACGGTCATCAAACCGAACCCCTGCCGCTATCATCAGGTCAGCCTCTCCAATGGACATGTTCGCCCGAAAAGTTCCGTGCATTCCAGGCATTCCGAGCCATAAGGGATCCGTTCCAGGAAACGCTCCCAAACCCATCAAGGATGCAGTAACCGGAATTTTGGTTCGATGTGAAAATTCAATCAATGGATCAGAAGCCCTGGAAAGGATAATGCCACCACCTGCGAAGATAATCGGTTTTCTTGAATGTTTTACCAGTTCAACCACCTTTTGAAGCTGTTTCAGGTTTGGTTCATATGTCGGATTATAGGATCTTAAAGTTATTGTATCCGGCGCATCATAAATCGCTTTTGAATTGGCAACATCCTTTGGGATATCGATCAGCACTGGTCCGGGACGACCGGATCTGGCGATATAAAAAGCTTCTTTTACGATTCTTGCCAGATCCTTTACATTTTTTACCAGATAATTGTGTTTGGTGCATGGCCTGGTGATACCCACAATATCCACTTCCTGAAACGCATCGTTTCCGATAAGCGGGGAAGGGACCTGGCCGGTAACCACAACCAGAGGTATGGAATCCATATTGGCGGATGCGATACCTGTAACCGTATTGGTTGCTCCAGGGCCGGATGTTACCAGACAGACACCGACCTTTCCGCTGGCCCTTGCATATCCATCAGCAGCATGGACTGCTCCCTGTTCATGGCGAACCAGGATGTGTTTGAAGTCTGTGCGTGACAATTCATCATAAAAATCGAGAACAGCACCACCCGGGTAACCGAAGATTGTATCTACTCCTTCTTCTTTGAATGCCCTCATCAGGATTTGTGCGCCTGTCAGTTCCATGTATATTTTTCCTTATTAATACAAATTATGTAAACAGCTATTTGTTATTTGAATACTGCTCCTTCGCTGGCTGAAGAAACCATTTTCGCATATCTTGCCATGTAACCGGTCGTCACTTTGGGTTGAGGGGGCTTCCAGTTTGAAAACCGCTCCTCGATCTCCTTATCAGTCAGCTGCAATGTGAGTTTTTTATTTGGAATGTCTACAGAGATCAAGTCTCCTTCTCTAACAATGGCTATCGGACCTTTCTGCATGCCTTCCGGTGAGATATGCCCGATTGCTGCTCCCCGTGTTCCGCCGGAAAAACGTCCATCGGTTATCAACGCAACATGCTCATCCAGTTTCATGCCGGCAATGGCGGAGGTAGGGGTTAACATCTCCCTCATACCTGGTCCGCCCATAGGGCCTTCGTACCGTATGACGATTACATCTCCTTTTTGAATTTTGCCGCCCATAATGGCGCTGGTGGCCTCTTCCTCTGAATCAAACACTCTTGCAGGCCCTTCATGTTTCATCATCTCTTCACAAACTGCGGATTGTTTGACAACACATCCATCCGGTGCAAGATTCCCAAAAAGGACAGCCAGTCCTCCTTGCTTGTGGTATGGGTTGTCCAGTGTTCGGATCACTTCCGGATCCAGGATTCTTGTGTTTTGAATATTTTCCTCCACACGGTTACCTGTCACTGTAATACAATCCATATTGATCAATCCATTATCGGATAACACTTTGAGAACTGCACTGATTCCTCCTGCCCTGTTCAGATCTTCAATATGGTGTTTTCCCCCTGGGCTCAGTGAACAGAGATGAGGAGTTTTGCCGCTGATCTCGTTGATCATGTTCAGGTTGATTGGAATACCCGCTTCCCGGGCAATAGCCGGAAGATGAAGAACTGTATTGGTCGAACAACCCAATGCCATGTCAACAGTCAGGGCATTTTGAAAAGCTTTTTCAGTCATTATTTTTCTGGGAGTGATCTGTTTATCGAGAAGTTCCATAATCTTCATTCCGGCCATTTTGGCAAGACGCAGACGGGCAGCCATAACAGCAGGTATCGTACCATTACCAGGAAGGCCCATTCCAATGGCCTCGGTCAGACAGTTCATGGAATTTGCGGTGAACATTCCGGCACATGAACCGCATGTGGGACAGGCCTCATCTTCGATGATATTCAGCTCATCCGGGGTCATGTTGCCGGAAAGCACAGATCCAACCGATTCAAAAACCGTAACCAGATCCAGTTTTTTAGAATGGTTTTCCGGATGTCTTCCGGCAAGCATCGGGCCACCGCTCACAATAATGGTCGGAATGTTAATACGCGCTGCGGCCATCAACATACCGGGTGTTATTTTATCACAGTTTGTTACCATGACCATGGCATCGAAGGAATGGGCGGTTGCCATGATTTCAATAGAATCAGCAATCAACTCCCGGCTTCCCAGGGAGTATTTCATTCCAATGTGATTCATTGCAATACCATCGCACACTCCGATTGTTCCAAACTCGATAGGGGTGCCACCGGCCATGAGAATACCGGTTTTTACAGCTTCGACGATATTGTTCAGGTGTATATGGCCGGGGATGATCGTATTGGCTGAATTGGCGATACCGATCCAGGGTCTGTCGATTTCGGTGTCAGTATAGCCCATGGATTTGAACAAAGATCGGTGAGGCGCTCTTTCAATACCTTTTTTGACAGCATCGCTTTTCATTATTTTGACTCCTTCAAAATAAAAAAACCGTTATC
This sequence comes from Desulfobacterium sp., assembly GCA_013824585.1. GTDB lineage: Bacteria > Desulfobacterota > Desulfobacteria > Desulfobacterales > SURF-7 > QZKS01. The sequence continues at coordinate 5,263 of PNOB01000287.1, forward strand.
AGTTGATTTGGACTGATAACGGTTTTTAATGTTGATTCGTTTGACTTATGCCATTATCAGCCCTTTTCCTCGCAGCAAGGTACGACCCTCACGACGAGGATGATAATAAGGATGAGAATTAAATTGATAATGACAGATTTTTTCATAATTAATCCTAAATTTCTGATAGAGAAGATGCAATTATCATGAGTTACTGAAAAAAGTCAAGAATTATTATT
>PNOB01000288.1 GCA_013824585.1 Desulfobacterium sp.
TGATATTTTCTGGTTTAGTCTGTTTCATGAACTCGGTCATATCCTGTTACAGGATCGCAATTCCGTATTTCTGGAAACAGATAATGAAGAATATTCATTGAATGAAAAAGAGGCTGACCAATATGCTTCAGATGTTCTGATACCGCCCTCTGGTTATGCACGATTCATCGAAAAGGGGAATTTTTATAAGGACAGCATTGTTCATTTTGCTGATGAAATCCAGATATCACCTGGAATTGTTGTGGGACGACTTCAGCATGATGGGCACATTCAACAAGAATGGCATAATAGCCTGAGAACACGTTACGATTGGAAATGATAGCATTATCAGACAAAAAAGCAGGTATGGTCATACTTTTCACCATACCTGCTTGAACAAAAAAGAAAACAAACCCAGAAATATCAAAAATGATGGTGATCCCAAGGGGATTTGAACCCCTGTTACCGGCGTGAGAGGCCAGCGTCCTAACCACTAGACGATGGGACCATTGAAGCCATCTTTAGTATTCTAACTTTCATGCTTTGTCAATGTCAATATCATTTTCAAACCATTGGATTCGCGATTCCCGGCCGTTTTCCTGTTTTGTATCCCAGGATAAAGTAAAGAACCGGTCCGATAAAAGGCAAAAAAGCAACAAAGGCCCAGAGTGCTTTTTTGCCCATGGACCCGAAATCCTTGCGGGCAATATCGATAAAAGCAATACAGGTAAAAAGGTAAAACAAAACTCCGGTAGCGACAATCAGATGTGCGGTGGTCATTTTCAGCCTTTCAACAGTTGTGCAATATCAATCAGTGTATCTGCATATGGTTTGCTGTAATTATATCGTAACAACACCTGATACTGTTTATCACGATCCAGACCCGGGCCCCAGCCATAGACTTTGAGATAATTGGCGATGCTTGCTATGGCATCTGAATGGTCAAACAAATTGATGCGTCCGTCCAGATTTCCATCTCTGGCGATTTTTAATACATTGCTGGGCATAAACTGGCAGATTCCAAGGGCTCCGGCATAGGAACCGCTGATGGACAACGGATCCATCGCCTCTTGCTGGGTATAGGTAATAAATGCTTTTAATTCATTATAAGCCCAATCGGTTTTCCGGTCAGACCAGGAATTGAACTGGCTTCGCGTATGGTCGCTTGTTTTCGACATTTTGTTCCAGATAAAATCTCTTGATTCAGGATCGGAAAGAGCCGCCATGGTGGAGAGGGAATTCAGGATTGAACTTCCGCCAAGATAGGTTCCGAGTCGGGTTTCAACCAGCATGATCGCAGTGATCACCTCTTTTTCCACACCATACATTCTTTCTGCCATCTGGAGAGCTGTCTGATGCTGCATCATGTATTGCCTGGCTTTCTCAATATTGGAACTGGAGAGGAATTGACCATAGTTCAGCTTTGCCTCCTGGTGGACGGAAAACAGGGAGACTCCTCGCGTATCAAAACGAACTTCAGGCCGACGGAACAGTTCTTGAATCTGTTTTTCATCAAAACCATCTTTGATCAGCCTTTTGGCAAGGGAATCCAGATACAGCATTTCGGATTCTGTTGAAGAAAGTGAATTCAAAGGTACAATAAAAAAAAACAGGAGAATGATGAAAAAACGGAAAAATCCGCTGATAAATTTCCGTATAAAACCATGATCTGACATCTCAGGAGCGCCCTCCATTTATATCAATGGGAATCTTATACCGTTTTCGACGGCTAAAGCCTGCCAAGTGTGTAAATCCGACAACAACAAGATCGGATATAACCTGTTTGAAATATCGCCCCATCTCGTCAGGATGATGGGCATCGGATGCAAGGGTGATTTCAATTCCCTTGTGAAAACAACTTTTTAACAGTTCAGGTCCAGGATAGATCTCCTGCGCGGAATGAGTTTTTCCACTGGTATTCACTTCCACGGTCAAATTCTTATACCTGATTTTGGATAATATTTCATCAAATTTATCAACAATTGCCTCAGAAAGTGGTGCATGAAACTTTTTGACCACATCCAGATGGCATATGGTATCAAAAAAATCATAATTCAGCATCTGATCCAACTCTTCTATATAATGAAAACAAAGATTTTGAAAATCAATATTGGAAAGAGCTTTCTGTTCCCTGCGGCTGACAATATTCATTCCTTTGACAAAATGAACCGAGCCGCCAATGACATCAAAAGAAAACGGCCTGATAATTTCATGGATCCGGTCGATCTGATCCGGGATAAAATCCACTTCAAGGCCGACCCGGATCTTGATCTGCTTCTGATACTGATATTTCAATTTTTGTACTGCCTGAAAATAAAGCCCCACCTCTGACGGACACATGGAATTCCTTGGGCCTTGCCCGTTGACAGTCAGATGATCCAGAAAACAGATCTCCTGAAGCCCGAGTTCAATTGCTTTTTGTACATAGGATTCCATGCTTTTCTGAGCATGATTGCAAAGGGGGGTATGAATATGGTAATCGATCACGTCTGTATCTTCATCTGTCCGGGAAATGAAAAAAAGGTCAACCATACTGTTTTGTTGATAGGCCAAGGATGACATGGTATAGGTGCCATTGTCAATTGAATCTGCTGAATTATATCAATCAAATTAAGAGACCGGACGCAACCAGTGAAAAAAAACGAAAAAACAATCTTTATCTGTCAATCCTGCGGATACCAGACACCAAAATGGATGGGGAAATGTCCGGACTGCAATGAATGGCAAACCTTTGTTGAGGAAACTCAAAAAAAAGAGACTTGCCGGTTTGGCAAATCAGGCAGCATCTCCAATATCCAGGAACCCGTACCCATTAATTCCATTGAACTGATAAAAGAGCACCGCCTTCTCACCGGAATCAATGAGTTTGACAGGGTCCTGGGCGGCGGCCTGGTTTCCGGAAGCCTGGTTCTGATTGGCGGTGATCCGGGCATCGGAAAATCCACCCTGATGCTGCAAGCCCTTCATGGGCTGGCAATGAAAGGCCGCAAGGTCTTGTATGTTTCCGGTGAAGAATCCATCAAGCAGATCAAAATCAGGAGTGAGCGGCTTTCAACCGCATCCTCGGACATGCTGCTGGTTGTTTCAGAAATAGACCTGGAAACCATCATTTCCATGGTCGACAAATATAAACCAGATGTGCTGGTGATTGACTCCATTCAAACCATGTTCAACGGAGACCTGAGTGCTGCTCCGGGAAGCGTGAGCCAGGTTCGGGAATCCACCATGCACCTGATGCTGATGGCCAAGAAAACCGGCATCCCCACCTTCCTTGTAGGGCATGTGACCAAAGACGGTGCCATTGCAGGCCCACGAATCATGGAACATATGGTGGATACGGTTCTCTACTTTGAAGGAGACCGGAACCATGTATTCCGGATATTGCGGGCTGTCAAAAACCGGTTTGGGTCCACAAATGAAATCGGTGTGTTTGAAATGAAAGACAAGGGCCTGGATGAGGTTGCCAATCCATCCGCGGTTTTTCTTTCCGAGCGCCCGGAAAACACTCCCGGCTCCATTGTCACAGCCAGCGTGGAAGGTACCAGACCAATTCTCGTCGAGATCCAGGGCCTTGCCGGTAGCAGTACGCTTGGAACCCCCAGAAGAACCATTCTGGGTCTGGACCAGAACCGGGTATCCCTTCTGGTCGCGGTGATGGAAAGAAAGCTGGGTTTCCAGTTGATGGGGCATGATATTTTTATGAATGTGGCTGGTGGTGTGAAGGTGGATGAACCTGCCGTGGATATGGGAATCATTGCAGCGGTTGCATCCAGCTTTCTGGACCGTTCCATTGACAGCGGAACCGTTGTGATCGGGGAGGTCGGACTGACCGGTGAAGTCAGAGCCATCAGCCATCCGGATATCCGGGTTTCTGAAATTAAAAAAATGGGATTTACCCGTTGTCTCGTTCCGGCCTCCAACCTGAAGCGGATGAGCATCACGCAAGGAATTGAGGTGATCGGAATTCACAATATATCCCAGGCTGTGGAAATTTTGTTTTAGCAGGTTGAGCCAATTTCAAAACGATCAAAAAGCGTCACACCGGCGAAAGCCGGTGTCCAGAAAAGAACCGAAAATACTGGATTCCGGCTTTCGCCGGAATGACAACAACAGACTTTTGAAATTGGCTCGGTTTCACTTGCAAAATAAGGTCAAATAATAATATTATACAAATGATCTAAATCTGGTTATGAAAACGACATCCGAACAGCAACAGGCTTTTCCCATGAAAAAAAAACAGGGGTCATCCCAAAACAACAAATGGGAAGACCACTATACCCGAAAGGCCAGAAAAGAAAACTTTCCTGCCCGCTCGGTATATAAATTACAGGAGATACAGGAAAAGTACCGATTGATTCAAAAGGGGGATAGGGTTCTTGATCTGGGTTGTTCGCCGGGATCATGGCTGCAATATTCGGCAACACTGGTCGGCACCAATGGAAGGATCGCAGGAATTGATCAAAAAAAAGTTACCGTGCAATTGCCCTCTCATGTTACGGTTCATACAGGTGATATTTTTTCCATCCACTCTGTAATGGGGCAGGAAATGATCCATCCATATGATGTTGTGCTGAGTGATATGGCCCCGGACACAACCGGAAATAAATTCGTTGATTCGGCACGCTCTCTTGCCCTTTGTGAGGCAGCCTTCGATATCGTCAGACACCATCTGAAATCAGGCGGATCGTTTGTCTGCAAAATTTTTCAGGGTGAAGACTTCAAGCAGTTTGCGGATTCAATCCAGAAGGAGTTTCACAAATCAAAAATCTACAAGCCAAAAAGCTGCCGAAAGGCCAGCAAGGAAATATATATTATCGGAATCGATAAAAAACAGGAGGAAATATGTCCGGACACAGCAAGTGGTCATCCATAAAACATAAAAAAGCAGCTGTGGATGCAAAGCGCGGAAAAATCTTTACAAAAATCATTAAAGAGATCACTGTAGCTGCCCGAATGGGAGGCGGTGATCCGGATTCCAATCCACGTCTCAGATCGGCTGTTCTTTCCGCAAAAAGCGTGAACCTGCCAAAAGATAAACTGGAAAGAGCCATTAAAAAAGGCACCGGAGAGCTGGAAGGCGCCCACTATGAAGAGATAACCTATGAGGGGTATGGCCCTGGCGGTGCTGCTGTTTTGATTGAATCGCTGACCGATAATAAAAACAGGGCGGTTGCGGATATCCGGCATATTTTCAATAAATGCGCCGGAAATCTCGGAGAAAACGGATGTGTGTCCTGGATGTTCCAGAACAAAGGCTGTATTGTGGTACGGAAAAAAGACGTTGAGGAAGAAAAACTCATGGAAACCGCCCTTGAAGCCGGAGCAGAGGACATCCGGGAAGAAGACGACAGCTTTGAGGTCATTACATCTCCCGCTGATTTTGAATCGGTTAAAGCATCCATGGAAAAAGCAGGCATTCCCATGATTCAGGCGGAAGTTACCATGCTGCCTCAATCCACCGCAGACCTTGCCGGAAAGGAAGCCGAACAGATGATCC
>PNOB01000289.1 GCA_013824585.1 Desulfobacterium sp.
TCATTTTTATTGGCCTTTGTATGGTTGCCTTGCCTTTTATTGTATTTTCAGCACTCTCTCATAAACCAGAAGTTAAAGGAACACAAGTCATCGAAAAACAAGATCAGACCGTTGATCATCAAGCAAAATCCTTGTTTGACGGTTTCACCCAAACCTCCATGGCTTATATGGATGGGAGTTCAAGTGAGCGAACCTTGAGCGAGTATTATTCTCGCCGACAGTACATGGGTTCTCCTCCGTTGATTCCTCACAAAATAACAGCAAAAGATGATAAAGGCTGTATTACATGTCATGCCAAAGGCGGTTGGGCAAAGGAGTTCAAGCGGTTTACACCGGTTACCCCTCATCCGGAAAAAGTCAGTTGCCGCCAATGCCATGTCAAGTCTGTTTCCGAAGAATTATTTGTTGAAACCAATTGGCAAACCGTAGCTCCTCCATTATTAGGCCGGTCTCCTCTTCCAGGTGGTCCGCCTCCGGTACCCCATTCGCTTCAAATGAGAGAGAATTGCATTGCTTGTCATGTGGGCCCTGGAGCTGTCACACCCATTCGTGTGGAACATCCCATGCGTGGAAATTGCAGGCAATGCCATGTGCCGGAAACAACGAGCGCTTTATTTGAGCGGGATACGGATCCATCCGGGAGCCAAAAGACTCAATAAATCAAGCAAATGAAAAAGAATATGATGAAAAGAAGAAGTTCATACTGCCGGAAAATGCTGATATTATTTGGATTCGGTATGTTATGGGTTACTGCAGATGTTTATACGGAACAAAGAAATGTTCTTGATCAAGTCAAACAATCGACTATTCATCGAAAAGATTTGAATCAAAATGACTTCGCACAAAACCTTCCCAGGCAAGCAGTAAAAGCAGAAATGAAATATCAGGGGGGTGATTTTTGGACCGAAAGCCGTAAGGATAAGGTGGAACGCTATCCTTGTTATACATGTCATACCAACAATCCGGAGAAATTCAAAGGTGCAAAGGAAATGGTTCATGGGGATATCCTGCTCGACCATGGAGGAGCGGATAAACCGCTTTCATGTGCTACATGTCATTTGAAAGACAATCCTCATTTATTCAAAACAGCAGATACAACAAATATTGATATGGATCATAGCTATGATCTTTGCGGGCAGTGTCACTTTCGCCAGAAGCAGGATTGGATTGGCGGAGCGCATGGCAAACGGGTTTTAAACTGGGCAGGAAAACGGGTTGTGAAAAACTGCACCTCATGCCACAACCCCCATTCACCTCTTTTCCAAAAACGATGGCCCAAAACCTACTCGCCGCCGATAGACAAATAGGGAAATAGCATGGATGATTCCAAAAACAGATTGAATGAGAAAAAATTCGGAAGAAGAACTTTTCTGAAACGTTTTGCACAGGCTGCTGCTTTGAGCAGCGCTGCGTCGGCGACCGGCTGTATCGGACTGATTCAAAACAATGAGATGCTTCAGCTCAAATGGAAAGAATATTTTAAAAAAAATTACCGCCTGATGACTCCTCAAGAAAAAGAAGAAACCGTCGAGAGGCTGGAACGGCTGGCAAAAATTGAAAAACATATGGATATCCAGATGAGTTCTCAAAATCCCATTAACGGGGTTTTATTCGGTTATGCCTTTAACCTGACCCGGTGTGAAGGATTTATGGAATGTGTAACCGCCTGTGTGAAAGAAAATAATCTGGATCGGCAATCGCATACCCAATACATTCGTATTTTTGAAATGGAACCTGGCGGGATGTCACCGGAAACCGGTAATGGAAAATATTTTCATGAAGTGCCGCTGGATAATCATTTTTACATGGGCGTGCAGTGTTTTCACTGTGAAAATGCCCCTTGCATTAGAGCCTGTCCAACAAAAGCAACCTGGAAAGAACCGGATGGTATTGTTGTGGTAGACTATGATTGGTGCATAGGATGCCGATACTGTATGGCTGCTTGTCCTTATTACGGGCGGCGTTTCAACTGGAGCGCATCACAAGTTCCGTATAACGAGATTACAAAAAAACAGCACTATCTGGGAAATCGGATCCGCCCTAAAGGCACGATGGAAAAATGCACATTTTGCGTCCAAAGGACAAGGGCAGGTAAATTACCGGCTTGTGTTGAAGCGTGTCCTACCGGAGCAAGGATATTCGGCAACCTGCTGGATCCGGACAGCGAAATCCGATTTGTCCTGAAGCATAAAAAAGTTTTTCGCCTGAAAGAAGATTTGGCAACCGATCCGAAATTTTGGTATTTTATTGATTAAAAAGAATGAAACCACAGTAATTTCCAAAGGAAGTAATCATGTATAAAAAGTACCGTATTTCAGGTGAAGGAATCCTTTCTTTTATAAAAGATATTATTGTCTGGGATCTTTCCGGAGGCGTTATTTATCAGTTATACTTATGTGGACTCGTTCTGATCATGATGTTCGGTGTATATGCCTACTTTCTCCAGTTCAATTTAGGGCTATCCGTTACCAATATGTCGGACATTGTCAGCTGGGGATTTTATATCGCCAATTTTACCTTTTTGGTAGGTGTTGCCGCTGCCGCAGTCATGCTGATCCTGCCGGCTTATGTCTTTAAAGATAAAGACCTGCATAAGGTAGTCATTATCGGGGAAGTAGTCGCTGTCGGTGCCCTGGTCATGTGCATGCTGTTTATCCTGGTGGATCTTGGGAACCCGCTGAAAGCATGGCATCTGATTCCCGGTATCGGGATATTAAATTGGCCCTCGTCGCTGCTTTCATGGGATATTATCGTTTTAAATGGGTATCTGGCTTTGAATTCACTCATCCCCCTTTATATTGTATACAGCCATTACCACAACCGTATACCGGATAAAAAAAAATATGTCCCTTTTGTTTTCATTTCCATTTTTTGGGCGTTTGCCATTCATATGGTGACGGCTTTTCTGTATGAAGGACTTCCGGCAAGGGCATTCTGGAACAATCCGCTGATGGGTCCCCGTTTTTTAGCCTCAGCGTTTGCAGCCGGCCCTGCCCTGATCAGTGTGGTTTTAGGGGTCATTCACTCATTTACAACATTTAAAATAGAATCCCGTGTCTTCGGTAAATTAAGGCTGATCATCATTATTTCGGCGATTATCAATCTGGTGATGCTGTTTTCAGAAATTTTTAAAGAATTCTATACACCTACCCACCATAGTCAATCCGCAATATATCTGTTTTTTGGATTGGATGGCTATGATGAATTGGTACCATGGATCTGGACAGGTATTTCCATGAACATTATCGGAACAGTTATCCTGATACTAAATCCCGGCCGAAAAAATCCCCTGATCAATTTACCGGCCTCCATATTTCTTTTTATCGGTATCTGGATAGAGAAGGGGATGGGACTGATTGTTCCTGGTCTGGTGCCATCTCCTCTGGGCGAAATTGTCGATTATGCTCCTAGCTGGGTTGAAATTTCCATCACCCTTGGAATTTTATCGTTCGGCATATTGGTTGTTACTTTATTGGTCAAACCTGCGCTTATTATCGAGCAACAATTTGAAAAACAAATGGATATGGCTGCACAACTTATACATGAAAACAATTCTTGAAATACGATATAAACTGTTTACAGGAATTCGGAATCAGATACAATTGATTCTGTTTGTCGTTACAATAGCTGCGGGATTTCAATTTTATATCTATGTTTTACAGGCTATAAGCAACAATCCGATAACGGTTCCGCGACCCGAGGGAGTAGAAGGCTTTCTGCCGATAGGTGCATTAATGAGCTGGAAGTATTTTATCTTTTCCGGCAAATGGGATACGATACATCCCGCTGCCATGTCATTTCTTGGTTTTGCGATTTTAATCTCCTTCCTTCTGAGAAAATCTTTTTGTAGCTGGTTTTGTCCAATCGGAACTTTTTCAGAATGGGTCTGGAAAATCGGAGAATTCAGACTGGGTAAAAATTATCAACTCCCGGTCTGGTTAGATATTCCTTTTCGAAGCGTAAAATACCTTTTGCTGGGTTTTTTTGTTTATATTGTTTTCCAAATGAGTGTTGCCGATATAGAAGACTTTCTGAGAAGTTCGTATTACAGAATCGCGGATGTTAAAATGCTCTATTTTTTTACAAAAATGACATCTATTACGGTAATTACTCTTCTGGCTTTGGTGGTATTGTCTTTTTTTACTCGAAATTTTTGGTGCCGATATGCCTGCCCATATGGGGCCATGCTGGGCATTTTGGCATTCTTCAGTCCAAGTCAAATCAAACGCAATCCGGAAACCTGCATCAATTGTAACCGTTGTAATCAAGCATGCCCTTATCATCTGCCCGTTAACAAAAAGAAGTTGCTCTATAGCCTGGAATGCAGCGGATGCATGGACTGTATCCATGCGTGTCCATCTAAAAATACGCTGGGACTGAAGATCCTGGGGCTGAAATTTTCGTTACACACCCAGCAAATGGGATTATTAATCATATTGACATTCATCAGCATGGTCTATTTTTCCAGAATATCCGGGCACTGGAAAAGCAGCATATCGGATCCGGAATTTCGAATGCTGTTGCGAAAGATGGATTCTTCCGAGATCGTGCATCCGTCCGTGAATCTGAAAAAAGGAACATGATAAAAATGATCCTTCAGAGCCAATTTCAAAACGGTTTAAAAGCGTCACACCGGCGAAAGCCGATGTTCAGAAAAGAACTGAAAATACTATATAGCGCTACGCTTTACTGCGTGTCCGGCTTTCGCCGGAACTACAACAACAGACTTTTGAAATTGGCTCACAAATATTAAAATATACAGCCCCCCCTATGACCCTATGACCCAGGCCGCCCGAAACATGGGCCTTGAACGCCAGGCACTCCAGCAGATCATGAAACGCTTTGCTATCCGCAAAACCAAACCGGATATGGCATAATCTTTCCCTATACGAACAGGCGACCCGGATGGATATATCCGGAAATGATGACAAGGCAAAGACCGTAAAACAGGTGCAACATGAACCAGGAAAGACCATGACCCGGAAAGGGGAGCATGCTTCCGCATGTATCTGTCGATTGTAAATCATCTGAAGAACAATTTTATTGTAGGGGCAATCCCTTGTGGTTGCCCTTTTTTTTATAATGGATGCCCCCCAAAATTCCGGAATCCACAAAATTTTTTGCTTCCCTCCAAACAAGATCGCGGCTATCCCCGATTTTCGGATAATTCCGGAAACAGATAGAAAACAATCTTCATGAAGCAACACCCTCACCTCTCTAAGATTTTGTATTGACATCATTTCTATAAAATGGTTCTGTTGTGCAACAAAACACAGGCAAGGATCGGGTTCTGGTAATCGGGCAATGTCTCATGTGAAACAGAACCCAGTTTTCAGACGATTTGTTGCGAAAATATCAGGTACAATTATCAGGGAAAAAGTGCCCGAAAACCCCCCGAATTTGGACTTATCAGGGAAATAGTGCCCGAAAATCAGTCAATATCAGGGAAATATTTGACCTGATAATCAATGGTTAG
>PNOB01000290.1 GCA_013824585.1 Desulfobacterium sp.
CCGGCGAAAGCTGGAATCCAGTATTTTCAGTTCTTTTCTGGACATCGGCTTTCGCCGGTGTGACGCTTTTTAATCGTTTTGAAATTGGCTCAGAAGATTTATAAATTCCGGTGAACAGACAGATCATCAATTCCGTTGTCCTGTTTCATTTGTTTTTTGTCTGCACAATAAATCTTTTGCTGTTGATTGTTTCGGGCCAGCCCGGTCAGGAGCCTGTCAGCCAAAAGAGTTTGTCGAAAAACAGCAAAAGACCCATAATAATCAGAAGGATGCCGGTAATCAGATGGACATATCGGATAACCTTTACAGCCTTTTTGATAAATATAAGTATAAAATTAATAAAAATCGATAGCAAAATAAAGGGAAGTGCCAGACCTGCGGAATAAACGGCAAGAAGCAACATTCCCTTGTAAACAGTTTCCTGACTTCCTGCCAGGATCAGAATTGAACCCAGTAAGGGTCCGACACAGGGACTCCAGCCCGCACCAAAGGCCATCCCGATCAGAAAAGCGCCTAAAAAGTGAAGGGGTTTTTTTTTCAGATGAACTCTTTTTTCAAATTGAAGGTGTCGAACCCGGATCAGCCCTGTCAAATGGATTCCAAACAGGATAATGATACCCCCTCCGATTTTGGTAATCACATTTCGATATTCAAACAGCAATCCGCTCAAAAATGAGGCAGATGCACCAAGGAAAATAAAAACCAGCGAAAAACCAAAAACATATGACAGTGTGGATGTGATAATTTGAATATGAACTGCAGAAGATTTGTTTTCCGTTAACTCTTCCATGGAAAGCCCTGTAATAAAAGTGAAATATGCAGGTATCAACGGCAACACACAGGGAGAAAAAAAAGAAGCCATTCCGGCAAAGAGTGCAAGATGATAGGGTACATTTTCAGGTGTCATGATGAAAAATCAATATGATTTAATTTTATTTGCTTAATTCCCGGGAACGCTCCGCAGCCCTTGAAATGGCTTCGATAATGACCTCTTTTACACGGTATGCATTCAGCACTTGAAATGCCGCTTCTGTTGTCCCACCTGGAGATGTAACCTTTTTACGAAGCATTTCAGGTGATTCTTTGCTTTCCTGCATCAGCTTCAAGGCACCCTCAATGGTTTTCATGGTCAGGGTGACAGCGGTTTCCGGGTCAAAACCCAGGCGGATTCCTGCTTCGATCATGGACTCGGCAAGAAAAAATGCATATGCTGGTCCGGAGCCGGAAATAGCTGTTATGGCATCCATCTCTTTTTCCTTAACCTCAACCACCGATCCCATTGCCTCTAATATGATTTTAGCCGTTTCCATATCTTCCGGGGTGGCATGTTGGTTGCCGCACATTCCGGACATGCCTGAAAGAACCAGTGCCGGTGTATTGGGCATGACTCGAATAATTGGCATTGTTTCAGGAGAGATGTTACCGAGTGCCGGATAAAAGAGAGTTTCAAGTTTTTGAATCGGTACACCTGCGGCAATGGAAATAATCATTTTTGGATCAGAAAGAGATGGATATTCTGATGTTTCCGTGAGTTTGCTCACAACCGGTTCCATTGCCTGGGGCTTAACAGCAAGAATAATGATTTCACTTTTTTGAAAAAGATGAAAATTATTTTTAACAATACCGACTGAATATTTCTTCTGGAGATGGTCAAGTCTTTCTTCGTTGAGGTCGCTGATCAACAGGTCATCCGGATTGCTGATTTCAGAACGAAGCAATGCGCCAATAAATGCTTCGCCCATATTTCCGGCACCGATTATTCCGATTTTTTTTTGCAACCTTTTCAAAACAGTTCTCCTGACCTTGCTTGCAATCCATTTGAGCTTTTTTCTTTATCCCAATTACAGGACATCCACAATCCCTTTTTTGAGTCGTGCCTTATTCAATTCCAAAAGCTTGTGGGAAATCTCTTGACTTATGGATGAGATATTATTAGTTTTTCAGCAAAGGCTGCTCAGGCGGCTGTATATTTTATGAATTTTCAGCTGTATTACCGTAAAGTTGAGGTTTGATCGAACATGTTTATCATAGGTAATTTTCTTGAAGCAGTAGCTACTGTCGTTCACTATATACTGAACTTTTTCATGTGGATTGTTATTGCGAGGGCCGTTCTTTCGTGGGTCAGCCTGGATCCGTTTAATCCGATTGTCCGGTTCATCCACAATGTTACCGAACCAGTGCTCTCTCGTATTCGGTCCACAATCCCTGCTGTGGCAGGAGGGATCGATTTCTCGCCCATTATTGTATTTCTGGCAGTTGTATTTCTGGATAAGTTTATTGTGGGAAATCTTCTGGGTATTTCCAGGAGATTTTTTGTTGAGTGACCTGAGTAGAATAGGCAATTTTTTTCAATGAATCAAGGCACTAAACAGATAATGGAGGCTTCAGCATGATAAAAATTACACCCGATGATATTCAGGAAAAGCGGTTTCCAGTCCGATTCAGAGGGTTTGATATCCGGGAGGTTGATCTTTTTCTTGAAAAGCTGTCTGAAGCATTTGAATCCCTTACCATTGAAAACGGAAACCTGAAGGACAAAATCGATCGGTTAAACCTGGAAGGCGAAGGATACAAAAAAAGGGAAGAGATTTTCAAACGGGCCATCCTGAATTCCCAGAAAGTTCTCGATCAGATGAAACAGAACGCTCAAAAATCAGCAGAGCTTATTATTGCCGAAGCAGAAGTGAATGCAGAAAAAATATTGAATCGGGTACACAATCGGTTGGCTCAGCTTCATGAAGATATCGCGGAACTGAAACGTCAGCGCATGCAGATTGAGGTGCAGATCCGTTCCATACTCGAGTCGCATACCAAGTTGCTGGATATTGAAAAAGAAGATATCAAGGCATCGGATAGTTCGGATGATAAGGTGAAAATCTTTAATCGGCCTTCATAACCTTTTTTGTATCATCATTTTGAAACAGTCCATCTCTTTCATTTCACCCGAATTCAGTTGCATATCTGTATATTTTTTCATATATAATGTAGTCATTCCTTTGCATTTACGTAATCATTTGATATACACCGTCATAACTCAATTCCGAATTCATAATGAATTTGCGAATGAGGATTAGATTCCAGTAAAATCCGAAAACATATAAATCAAAAGGGCAGGAGCATTCAATGGCGAAAATTGATGCGTTTTTTAAGCTGATGCACGAGCAGGGCGCCTCAGACCTTCATCTTGTGGCCGGGCAGCAGCCGGCGCTTCGGGTAAGAGGTGAGATCGAAAGGGTGAAATACAAGGTTCTGGATAACGATCATTTGCGGAGCATGCTGTATGAGATTACTCCGGAAGAAAAAATAAAGCTTTTTGAGGAAACAGGAGATGTTGATTTTGGATATGAGATTCAAGGTCTTGCCCGCTATCGTGTAAATTTTTTCATGCATCGAAATGGCGTGGGAGGGGTTTTTCGGGAAATTCCCAGTGTTATCGCCACAATAGAACAGCTTGGGTTACCTTCTGTTGTTGGAAAACTGGCAACCCTTCCCCGCGGTCTGGTCGTGGTTACCGGTCCAACCGGCAGCGGGAAATCAACCACACTTGCTGCTATTATTGATGTCGCAAACCGGACCAGAAAGGATCATATCATCACCATTGAAGATCCTATCGAGTTTGTTCACCAAAGTCAGAGTTGTATTATCAATCATCGTGAGGTCGGGCTCCACACTAAAACTTTTTCTGCGGCTCTTCGGGGTGCACTTCGTGAGGACCCGGATATTATTCTGGTGGGTGAGATGCGAGATCTTGAAACCATCTCCCTGGCCATTGAAGCCGCTTCAACCGGCCATCTTGTTTTCGCAACACTTCATACCACAAGCGCAGCAAAAACAGTCGACCGGATTATTGAAGTTTTTCCAGGAGAACAGCAGGCCCAGATCCGGTCAACCCTTGCCGATGGCATTCGAGCGGTTATTGCACAGGTTCTGTTTAAACGGGTAGACATCAAGAGTCGGTGCGTTGCACCTGAAATTTTGATTGCAACACCGGCTGTCAGGAATCTGATTCGGGAATCCAAAACCCATCAGTTGCCTTCCATGATGCAAACCGGGAAAAAATATGGAATGCAGCTTCTGGACGATGCCATCATGAATCTGTATCAAAAGGGCTGGATCAGCGCGAATGAGGCTTATGCAAAAGCAAATGACAAAGAACAGTTCAAGCCGTTTTTACAGGCACAACCGAATGATTTCACAGAAGTTTAGGATTATATACAGGGCTTGTTTTGAAAAGCCGATTGGTTTCGAATAAAAGTGTGGTAAGGAGCGCAAAATGAAAAAACAGGAGCTGGACCACATTCTTGCCAGAATGCTGGATTCATATGAGAATGTATCCGACCTGAATCTGACTGTAGGAAAACCGATGCAGGTTGAAAGTTCAGGTGAATTGCTACCCGTAGAAATGAGACCGGCATTTGAGGAGTTGACACCGTTCCAGACAGAAATACTTGCCATGAATCTGATTAATCATGATCCGCGTTTAACAGAAAATCTGATCAAAGAAGGTTCCTGTGACCTGTCCTACAGCCTGCCGGGTAAAGCACGGTTTCGTGTCAACATTTTTTCCCGTTCCGGAGATTATTCCATTGTACTGAGGCGTCTGGAGTCAACCGTTCCAACCATAACCAACCTGAATCTGCCGGAAGTTTTTTATAAACTTGCGGAGGAAAAGAACGGTATCATCTTTGTTACAGGCGCCACAGGGACCGGGAAGTCCACTTCATTGGCAGCGGTTCTGGAGCATATTAATGAAAACCGGTCTGTTCATATCGTTGCTCTGGAAGATCCCATAGAATATCAGCATCCCCATAAAAAAGCCACCTTCAACCAGAGAGAGCTCGGGAAGGATTTTAATGAGTTTTCCAATGGACTCAGAGCGGCACTCCGCCAGGCACCGAAAGTTATCCTTGTCGGAGAGATGAGGGATCGGGAAACCGTCGAGATCGGTTTGCGAGCTGCAGAAACCGGGCATCTTGTTCTGACGACACTGCATACGGTGGATGCAGGGAAAACCATTAACCGTATTCTGGGAATGTTCAATACAGATGAGGAAAATCAGGTCCGGGTGAGGCTTGCTGAAACCGTTCGATGGATTGTTTGCCAGAGACTTCTGCCCAAGGTCATCGGGGGCAGAATCGCTGCGTTTGAAATTCTGGGAACCAACTTGAGGGTAAAAGATGCGATTTTAAATGGCGAGTCTGAAGGAAAGACCTTTTATGATATCATGGAGGCAAACCGGGCTTTTGGAATGACAACCTTTGATGATCATATTATTAAATTATTTGAGCAGGGTTTTATTTCAGAGGAAGTAGCTCTTGGTTTTGCATCACGAAGGGGAATTGTCGCAAGGGGTATTGATATTGTAAAAAGCTCCAGGGGAGAGGCAACAACCGATATTGAGAATCTTGAAATTGATAGCCACTATGGTAAATTTCGGTAATTCATGATGATGACATCATG
>PNOB01000291.1 GCA_013824585.1 Desulfobacterium sp.
CCACTCCAGGAAGCGCCAGTAGCCGAATATTGTCCATCCCCAAAGCACCAGCCACGACAGAACGGTTATGGGCAGACCGAACTTGACAAAATCCATCACATTCAGCAGACGTTCGCCAGTCTCAGGATCACGTCCCATACCGAAACAGATGGCATTGTTGGGCGTGCTTACCACCAGAATATTGGCAAAGGAGGAAGAAAAAACGCAAGCCAGACCCATTTTCCAGATACTGACCCCAGCCAGAGTCGCCATGGGCAACACCACCGGCCCAAGGGCAGCCACTGTGGCGCTGTCTCTCATAAAATTGGTCATGACCCCGGTGAGTAGACTCACCCCCATGATCAACCCTTCCCCGCTGCTGAGGAACCCGGGCAGGAAATCAACAAGGGCCGATGCCAGCCAAAGGCCGCCGCCGGAAACCTTGAGGCCCACGCCGATGGCACTGGCCGCTGCATACAACCCCACCACGTCGAAAGCCACACCCTCATGAACATCCTCCCAGGTTAAAATGCGGGCCAAAAACATGGCCATGACAGCGCAGAGTGTCGGTCCTCCCAGACCGGCATGTTCACCGATAATCAACCAGGCTGCCACCAGCAGTGTCAGAATCACTGCCATAACGGCCTCCTTGCCTCCGAATTTGGGCATGCGAGCCACTTCGGCACGCACTACTTCACCCGGGTCCATTTCCGGAACGCGGAAACGCGGTTTGCATCGGATGTACATGTAGGCGCCGATAACGCAGGACATGACCGGAACAAAGGCCATACCGGTTTTCATCCATTGCAGAAAACTGATGGGCGCGCCATAATCCATCAGAAAGCCCACCATGATGGCATTGCGCCCACCGGCAGCAGGCGAGCCTGGCCCGCCAACATTGGCCGCAAAAGTAAGACCCAGCAGCAAGAAAACCCCCAGGGCCGGATCCTTGTCCACCCCGTTCATCTTGCAGGTTACCTTGTAAACTCCCATGAGCACGGGAATCAGCAACGCCACCAGGGCATGTTCGGACAAAAAGCTGGCTGCCATGGAAAGCATGGGCAGAAAGATAAATGCAAAGGCCTTGGTGCTACGGATGCGGCTGAGCAGAATCAGGCCGATACGCTTGTCCAGGCCGGTTTTGGTTACGCCCACAGCCACAGTCAGGATACCAAAGACAAAGAAGACGGCGTCGGACATGTAGGCCTTGGAAATATCATTTATGGGCAGCACGGCAAAAAGATAGAGTAAAACCGCCACCAGCATGTCAGTGGCCCCGATAGGCAACGCTTCGGTGCTCCATAGAAATGCTGATAGGAAAAGAATCAGCACCATCATTTTGGCCATGCGGGCCACCTGGGCGGCGTTGAGCAAGGTCTGATGATTTTGGCTGACTTCCTTGCTGTGTTCACGCCTGACAGCGATCTGGTCATTCTGAGCTGCCTTGAAGGCTTCCGGTCGCAGTTTCTGATTGACCGTATCGATGATGGTTTTGCAGTTTTCTCCCAACGGATAGCCGGAAGGATACTCCTTGGCAACCATGTCCAGCATAGCCTGGGTAGGTGGCATGATGGCAAGGGCAATGAAGACGATCGCTGCCGCCAATATCAACACCGGTTTGTAATCCGGTAAGCTTTTCAAACTCCAGTCTTGCTCCATGGGCCCGGTGCTCTCATCTTTGTAGGCCATTATTCCTCCTTACTTCAACAACACGACGGACTCACAATTATATGTTTTTTTCGAGACACTGAACTTCTCAGCTCGATTAAAATGAAAATGATTTTTTTGTTATAAATCCAAATAACAACATATCAATTCAACTGCAAGTTCAGATTCAACAGCAAGGGATATGCCAAAAAGATGTAACGTAAAAAAGCTGTTTTGCTTACAAATCTGCTCTTGCAGGACGCAAGTGGGTGTCAGTTTTTTTTACACAGTGTAAAGCATCTGCTCAAAAATATATAAGAGACCATTTAGCAAAATCTATAAATACAGGTGGCGCGGATTTTACCATCCGTATTCGGGTAAGAAAACCCCTGCAGGGCGTTCTTATCCGAATACGGATGAAGTATTTTTCCAAGGATGAAAAACCGGCAGTTTTTTAACTATTCGAATATAAATATGATTAAAGTATCCATTCGGCTGCTTTGACAACTGCAAAATAAAATGGCATAGTCATTGCTGAATTTTGTACTCTTTACAACGTAATCGATACTTGGAAACGAATTCAATGCTGAGAAGCGCCGAATGAAAAACAACAACCTGTTACAAAGCCCCTTTTACCAATCATTGATGCGAAATATGGCGCTGACCGTTATCATCGTGTCGATAACGCCTATGATACTGGTAATCATTTTACTCCTGAATCAATTCCAAACATCCTATCAGGAAAAAATGGAAGCGCATTTAAAAGAATTGGTCTTGAAGCACAAACAAAACATCGACAGCTTTCTGAAAGAGAGGTTGTTCAATATTCGACACTTTTCAAAAATATTTGATATCGATCAGTTAAGCAATGAACAGTTTTTAAATGAGCGACTTGCAATCCTTCAATCAGAATATGGACCTGTTTTTGTCGATATGGGAATTGTCAACGATGAGGGAAAACAGATTGCCTATGCGGGGCCCTTT
Source organism: Desulfobacterium sp. (assembly GCA_013824585.1). Taxonomy (GTDB): domain Bacteria; phylum Desulfobacterota; class Desulfobacteria; order Desulfobacterales; family SURF-7; genus QZKS01. Next base: position 2,611 of record PNOB01000291.1, read on the forward strand.
AAGCTGGGAAAGGCTGATTATCATGAAGCTGACTGGTTTAAAAAAGCGATTATGCAACCGTTTTTTATCAGTGATGTGTTTCTGGGGTTACGTGGATTGCCTCATTTTATTCTGTCAGTTAAAAAGAGTTATAAAGGTCATGAATGGATTGTAAGAGCCACCATCGATTTTATGGCCTTTAACGATCTGGTGGAAAACATCAGTATTGGTAAAACCGGTTATGCTTTTATTTTAAATCGATCCGGAGAATACCAGACCAACCCCCGCACCGATTCTCTGCCAAGTCGAAAAATCCTGGATGAACTTTTACTGGAAGGAGGGGCACATCCGGAAAAAGTGCAGATATCCAGGAAAGAAGATTCATCCGGCAAGACCAGTATATATGTAACCTCATTCTTAAAAAACGGCGATTGGCTGTTGATTTATCAGCAGGATATCGCCGATGCATATTCCATTGTGCGACGGGCATTTCGAATTGCTTTATTGATCTTCATGCTCGGCAGTCTCGGTATTTTGATCATGGCCTACCTACTGTCACGCCGGACGGTTTCACGAATCGCCAAAGCCAATATGGAAAAAGAAATGATGAATCAGCAGGTTATTGAGAGCGGAAAGCTGGCTTCCATCGGCGAACTGGCAGCAGGCATTGCTCATGAAATTAATAATCCGGTAGCGATAATGGTGGAAGAAGCCGGATGGATAAAGGATCTCCTGGAAGAAGAAGAGTTCAGAAAAAGTGAAAATATGGGAGAATTTCAACGCGCTCTGTCGCAGATCGGCAACCAGGGCAAACGTTGTAAGGAAATCACGCACAAGTTATTGAGTTTTGCACGCAAGACTGATTCCCGAACACAAGAAGTTAATATGAATCAACTGATACTGGAAATTATCGGCCTGACCGAACAACGTGCCAAATACAGCAGGATCGTTTTCAAGAACAATCTTCAATCGGACCTACCGAGTGTGAGGGCATCCAACACAGAAATTCAGCAGATTCTATTAAATATGATCAACAACGCCATTGATGCCATGGAAAAAAATGGCGGCACCATCACTATTTCAACACAGAAATCAGAGGATATGGTTTTAACAGAGATCACAGACACCGGCCCAGGAATCCCCATGGCATATCTTGGACGGATTTTTGATCCTTTTTTTACCACAAAACCGGTTGGAAAAGGAACTGGTTTGGGGCTTTCCATCTGCTATGGTATTGTCAATAAACTCGGTGGAAAGATTCAAGTCAAAAGTATCGTCGGCCTCGGAACGACATTTCTGGTGATGCTGCCGACCTTTGAAAAGCGGATTGAAACCGTAATTAAAAACATTAACCCTGCATAGACGGCAATTTTTCCGTCAAAATGTGTTCATTAATATTTTTTAAAAAAGGAGAAAACCATGACACTTTGTAATGTGCTTCTGGTGGATGACGAAACAGCTTTTGTAGAAACCATGACAAAACGTTTGATGAAAAGAAATTTAACTATCTCTACTGCTTACAACGGCGATGAAGCGCTGCAGCAACTGGAAAATAGTAAGAATATCGAAGTCGTTATCCTGGATGTAAAGATGCCAGGTATGGATGGCATCGAAACACTCAAAGAAATTAAAAAGCGCTTTCCGCTGGTCGAGGTTATCATGCTGACCGGACATGCGACTGTGGAATCAGCCATAGAGGGAATGAAATGGGGTGCACACGACTACTTGATGAAACCCTGCGAGATTGACGTTCTAATGACCAAAGTGGATCAAGCGGCCGCTAAAAAAAGGCGTCACGAAGACCGTATCGCCGAAGCCCGCATAAAAGAAATCACATCCCGGAGGGCATAATATTAGGAGATAATCGAATGCAGGATACCCGTGAAACTGATATACCGATCAGGCTTTTACTGGTTGATGATGAAGCCGGTTTTTCGACAGTGATAAGCAAGCGCATGGGAAAAAGAGGAGTTCTTGTCGAAACCGCCGGCAGTGGATCGGAAGCCATTCAGCTTCTGCGATCAAAAGATTTTGATGTCGCAATACTCGATCTGAAGATGGAAGATATGGATGGCATCGAAGTATTAAAAATATTTAAAAAAATGGTTCCGCAGATGCCGGTAATCATGTTGACAGGACATGGCTCCGAATCTTCAGCCCAGGAAGGCATACGTCTGGGAGCTTTCGATTATCTTACCAAACCATGTGAATTAAACGAGTTGCTTCAAAAAATATCAGATGCCGTAGGCATGAAGCTTAAGGAGAACATCAAATGAATCCGAGTCGTTTCAATGTTTTGTTTGTGGATGATGAAATCGATTTTCTCAATACGCTTCTCAAACGAATGTCCAAAAGGGGTATTGATGTTCGTGGAGCCGGAAACGGGGAAGAAGGGCTTGAGCTGTTGCGGCAATCATCGTCGGACATCGTTGTACTGGATGTAAGAATGCCAGGTATGGACGGAATTGAGATGCTAAGGGAAATCAAGAGGCAGTGGCCTCTCACCGAAGTCATTATGCTCACTGGCCATGCATCACTGGAAGTAGCAAGGGAGGGTATGGAGTTGGGGGCGTTTGATTATCTCATGAAGCCTGTTGACATTGATGAACTCCTATACAAAATAGAAGATGCATACGGAAAAATATTGATCCAGCAAAAAAAAATAAAACAGCTTGAGGAAACCGCTGAAAAAGAAAAATAACGAGCCAATTTCAAAACTATCATAAAGCGTCACACCGGCGAAAGTCAGTGCCCAGAAAAGAGCCGAAAATACTGGATAGCGCTACGGTTGCGCCTGACGGCTTGAAAAACAGCACTGCGTGTCTAGTTTTCGCCGGAACT
>PNOB01000292.1 GCA_013824585.1 Desulfobacterium sp.
CTTGATCCACGGAGCTTCCCGAACGATCTCAAGTACGGCATCCTCATTAAAATTCCGATCCCATACCTCTGCCTTGATCTTTTCCAGCCAAACTGCCTGGGGATAATAACTGTAAGCTTTTGAAACCGCAATGTTAAGCAGCATTACATCCAGCGGTTTTGGCAGATATGATACATTTTCATTCACAGAATGGATGCTGATGCTGCTTTTATAAAGGCCGCTGACAATCAGAATCTGTGTGGCAGGACTTACCTTTGAAATATGCTGAATCAATTCTATACCATCCATCCTGGGCATATCCGCATCTGTCACAACTACTGGTATCGTTCGATTGTTTCTCTTCTCCTCCTGGAAGATATCCCACGCTTCCTTGCCGTCTGTCGCTTCCAGAACAGTCTTGAATCGTTTTCTCAATGACATGCAATACATTGACAAAATCGCTTCGTCATCCTCTGCTACCAATACGGTCAAGTCGGTTTTATCCATGAATCGCTCCTAATGTTGAAAAAAAATTGGATGCCCCATTATGTCCCCGAATCAAATCACTTTATAATCGATTTCTACCCGTTTTCCAAGTTTTTTCAATATGAAGAGTGCGATCAATACAATGATAGCGATGATGGCAACCCTCAGATAGTCAGACAGAGGGTGTTGAAGTATGAGCGGTGTTTTACAATTTTCTGTTTCCATTCCAGCCTCGCTGATAAATAATGTAAACGAAAACCGAAAGTTGTAAAATCAGATATGCAAAATAGACGCCATGCGCACAAAGAATATTGAAATAAAAACAGAGATGATATTGTAAAAAATCCCGATTCCGTCACTCCTGCCAAGGCCCGAAGCCCAGAAACCCTTGAAGTGCTTGAACAGCAAGAGACTTCAGAATGTGCCAGGCCTTTTGTTCCAACGACAGAAAGCAAAATATCGAGCTTTTCAGGAATGCCTCAAAGCATAAATCCCTGCAACAAATCATCCTCTATGTTCATATCAAAAGAAATATGGCTGTGGAAAAAAATTCCTATATTCTGGAAAAAATCATGACAAACTCCTGCCCGATGCATGGGCAACAGCAAGCCCTCCGGATCTGACATCCTGATTGACCTTTATTTAATGCCCTGCTCTTTCCATAGCCAGAGCAGCAAAATTTTTTTCATAAAACAGATCCGGCTCATAGATCTTCCCACGGGAAAGCTGTTTTTCTTCCCGCTTTATACTGAAATAAACATAAACACCCGTAATCGGCGCAAGAATTTTTGTTTTCCATCCGAATTCACAATAAATATCTTTCAGCAGGGAACTCAGTTTTTTTTCTGTGTTCATGTCTTTCCGGAAATATTTTTTCATGGCCCATATTGCTCCGGCATAAGTCGAACGCAGAGGATTTACCTCCCAGGCAAAACGATCCCGGATTCGCCTGTCCGGATGGTTCTTATAGCGCTGCCATCCATTCAAAAGTGTCCGTATCAAACGCAGAAGACTCGGGCCGTTTACGATAAAATCCTTTTGAAATGCGTTTAAAAGATAATTCTCTTCCTTCCCGTCGTGAATATTTTGATGCTGGAAGTTGAACCGATACTGCCCATGTGCATCGGCAACCGGGAAGATGGCCTCGTCATACAGGGTTCCATCTTGTTTATGTTTCTCATAGAGCGGCGTTCCGGGGTTCGGGGTATAGAGCATGAACTGGTGAAAATCCGTATTGTGGCAGACCGCATAATCAATGGCCTGTTCGATATTATCCGGCGTATGATTTTCAAGGCCGATAATGGTTGAGCCAAGAACCCGGATACCATTTGCCTGGAGCGTTCTGACCAGGTCCAGCGTGTCAATATCTTTCAGTTTTCGATATTGGCTGGATTCTCCTTCAATACCCATCCATACCCAGCCGATACCCAGACCGACAATCTCCTCGATGGAATAGGATTTCAAAACCCGGGCTGAGCTGAAAATATTCAGCATCCAGCTTTTGTTGTTTTCCTTCATCAGATCCAGCAACCGCAGGGCTCTTTTCCGGTGAAGAAGAAAATTTTCGTCCAGAACGAAAAAGGATCTGACCTTCATTTTTTTCTCAATGCTGCACATCACCTGGAAAAGCTCATCACCGGTTTCATAAAAATTGACAAAATTCCCTTTTCCCCCGAAGAGTGCGGAGGTTGAGCAGAAATTGCACCCCACAGGGCATCCGACCGATGGAATCAGAACCGCAGCCGTGTCGCCGGGCTTATCCGGAAGATTGTGGCCGACGATCCTTCCATGATTGGCAGATTCGACAAAAGGATGGATAATGGGCTCGTCCGGATTCTGCCCCAGGAACTCCCGGAACCATCGAATTCCATCCCCTCTGACAATATGGTCAGCATCAATCTCTTCTTCAAGTCCTGCTTTACTGGCAATATGGCCTCCTACGACAATGGTTGCACCGGGCAGATACTGCCGGATGATTTCACACATTTTTTTTACTTTTCCGACATTGGGGACAATCGAACTGATCCCGACGATATCGTAATCCTGATTCCGGCATTCATCGATGAATCGATCCAATGACGGAAAATCAAGCAGTGTACAAGGCGCTTTGATATTGCTCTGAATAAACATCAATCCAAAAGAACGATGGAACAGACGAAGGGAAAATGCCCCCTGGACTCTGGTTACCTGATTCTGGTACAACTCCATCGGGTTGATTTTTCTGCTGCCGAATTCATCATCCTGGGCATAGGGACCGAACACACTCGACAATAAGATCCTCGCCTCATCACCACGGGGATGAACTTTTTTTACAGACTTCATGCTTCTTGCTCCTTATGACAAAAATTATTTCTGGAATCTCTTTTTTTCATGTAAAGCATACGCCTTTTTACTGGCAATCAAAAGGATAGATTGTGGTTTTACATTTGTTTTACATATTGATTTTACAAAACTTTTACATTCCATCACCCTGAATGAAACAAGATTCTTTTATTTTTTTTTAGAGGGCGTCCTATCCAGTATCATTACCGGCCTTTTGTCCTTTTTACAGGGTTATCAATCTTGACAAACCATTTGATTAAAGATAGTTTTTTTCCAGTGTTTTTACATTTGTTTGGATGACTTAACGAATTACAAACAAAAAGGGGGAACCATATGAAAAAGACAGCAATGCTATTTTTAATTCTTTTTGTAATGGCAGGATCTGCTTTTGCAGCAGAAGGTGTTGAAAAAGGGGATCGGGAACTTGCATTCGCCGGCATGTATTATACACTGACCGGTGATATGGATTATTCATTTGGTAATGTTCAGGTCAGGATGGGGAAATACTTTACCGATAAGCTGCTGCTTGGTCTTGCACCAGGTCTCAACATCTCCGACTCGGGAAATGATACCACAACAGATTTTACCCTTGAGCTGTTCGGCGCATATAATTTTGTTACCAACTCCAGAACCATTCCGTATGCAAAAGCTTCTTTGTATCAGAACAAAACAAACGATATACCCGATGATCAGGAATTTACAGATTACACCTTTCTCCAGGCTGGTTTCGGGGTAAAAAACTTTTTTAATGAATATGCGGCACTGGATACCTCCATCTCCTATGGTCTTTCCGTTGGCCAGGGGACTGACAGTGGTATCATCATGGTGTTATCCGGCATAAGCTTTATCTTTTAAAAAATGGCAGATTTAATTCCTTATTTGTTTAACCTGGTATTGCGAAAAAGGTTTCCATCATGAAAAGACTTGCCCTTCTTTCTCTGATTCTTCCGGTCTTTCTACTGCTGCCCTCTGGTCATTTATCCGCTAAATTTTCAATCTATCTTGAAAAACAGATATCGGTAGACACAACGAAAATCACCGCGATCACGATCAGCAGCGATGGGCGTTTCATGGCTTTTGGATCTGAAAACGGAAAAATTAATGTCTGGGATATCAAGGCCGGAAGAAAACTGCATGAGTTGTCTTTTCATGAAGACAAAGTGACTTCCCTTACATTTGATACCCAAAACGAATACCTTGTTTCCGGCTCCATGGACGAGTATGTCGTGGTCTGGGATCTGTATTCCGGGGAACTCAGGAAAAAAATAGATAATTTTGATGTCTATCATCTGGAAATCAGCCCGGACAACCGAACGCTGGTGGTTTGCGGAGAAGAAAATTATCTGACCCTGTATGAGTTTCCCCTGCTGATACCCAAAGGGGATCTCAAGGGAGGGCATGAAACGGAAATTCTGTATGCTGCCTTTAACCTGAACGGGGATCAGGTGGTTTCTGTGGGCAAGGACAATCAAATGGTGTTCTGGGATCCGCAGCAGCTGAAGCAGATACGGAAAAATGCTATTTCTCCCAATACGATCAACGGTTCAGGAATTGAAGTACGTTCCGCCCGGCCCAGTTCCGACAGGTATATGATCGGTGTCGGATATCAGGAAGTAAAATTGGCCAAGGGCGGGAAAAACATGATCTTCAAGTACAATGTGGCTTTTTACGAGTGGGAAACCGGAAAAGAGATCGAAATCCTGGAAAACAATAATAAAGATATTGATTTCCTGAGCATCACACCAGATAAAAACTATATCCTTACAGACAACTCAACCCTCCGGGAGAAAAAGCTGTCTTTCTGGAACCTCCAGAACGGCCTTATCGAACAAAACTATTCTATCGATGGTGATATTTCAGCAACGGACATTTCCATCAACGGAAACTGCTTTGCTGCTGCTTACACCCAAGCAGACGGAATGAAAAGTGTTGTGAATCTTTTTTCATTATCCGGAATCGATGGTTATGCCCGGTTTGATTATCGCAAACAGGTAAAGCAGAAACAAAAATCCGGTTTTGGAAGCGCCATAAAAATTACATCCCAAAAAGACCCTGTCATTAAAGTCGGACAAAAAAAGAAGCTGGCTATCATGTACTTTGACCATCTGGGTGTCCCGGAGGAGGTATCCAAAACAACCACATATCTTCTGGAATCCAAGCTGGGCAACAGTCCTCAAATCAAGTTGATTGAAAGGAACCAGATCCAAAAAGTACTCAATGAATTGAAATACCAGATGGCAGGTCTCACCACATCCGATGCAGTCACAGTCGGCAAGCAGTTGAATGCTGAGTATATCATGCTCGGCAGCATCAATAAATTAGGAAACCTGTTGATCATAACCACGAAACTGGTCAATGTTGAAACCGCACAGATAGAGGGAACCCGCGAGGTTCAATGCGCCAATGCAACCATTGAAAGCGTTGCCGATATGATATTGGCACTGGCACCTACGATTGTAACTTTTTAAAGGAAGGTATTCAATGAAATTTTCAGAAACACGAATGGATGTTTTACGAACAAATGACGGGCTGTCACTGGATATCCACATCTGGGAACCGGAAAAACCAGAGGCGATCATTCTTGCGATCCATGGCGGTCTGGCCCATGCAGGTGA
>PNOB01000293.1 GCA_013824585.1 Desulfobacterium sp.
GTGTTGCAGGATTACAATCACTTAGGGAACTCAGGAGTTCGGGGTCTGACTTTGATGACTTTGTGCAAGACAAACCTATTATTGCGATTAAAACAACAACTAATACTTTGAATTTTTTCATAACTATCTCTCCTTTTGCGCCCTAAGATTAATATTATACCGACCAGTTCCAATATACGCTTATTTCTCAACATTTCGCATAATAGTAAATATTACACGTTTATCAATAGATTTTATCTTTTTAATGATAGGTAGTTGTAAGAAACGCATAAATTGTTAATCGCTATAAGGATTCTGGTCATACCGATTATCGTACTTTTAAGCCGGGTTAAAAAACGAATTAACACACTGCTTCTTTATTGGAGCGAGGGAATCTATTTTATAACAGATGGAATATATGTAAATGCAAAAAAATAAAGGACGGCAAAGCCATTGATTACGTCACTTCCGGTTTAAAGAGTTAAAATTCCTGTCTATAGCGGAATGAATGATTTTATAGCGGAGTCGTTCACTGTCTGAATGGATTAGGGATCGTTAGTAAAAAACAGCATCAACTACTGGCAGTAATTTGATGTCCAAAAAGTTGGTAGGCCTGACCGCTCGTTTATTTCTTCCATCCTGTTTTTTGCTTACGAGCCCTTATCCATGAGTTTGAACGACGCAGTCTTAAAATTGTTCATGGAGCGGTATTGCGGGCGGGTATCCGTGTGTATCAAATAAACAGTATTGAACCGCCTGCATCCTTTCGCCAATCTATTGCTGAGTCATTTCCTTTCCCAGTTTATCGGTAAGAGTCCGGGTTGTTTCACAAGCTTCCTTGACCATCCGGTTGATTAAATCCGAAACCGAAGGCGTGTCCTCAACCATGCCGGTGACCTGACCCAGCAGAAGAACTCCCTGATCTGAATCCCCATGGGACATGGCCAGTTGAATCGGCTTGAATGCGTTTGCCATCCGCGCTAGGGTGATGGCTTTTCGATATCCGGCAAATAAAATGCCTGCTGTCAGTTTGAGCCAGGGAAATCCATAGGCTTTTGCCGCATCTCTGGAATTGATCAGTGCCCTGAAAATGACAAACCTGCTCTTCACCAGTTTTTCCGCACCCGGAGACTTCATGGCCCGGCAGGGAAGGCCATCGATTCGATCCGAGTACACTGTATCGTGAACACTTCTTTCAATGCTCTGTTTTTTCATGTTTTCATGGACCGGACTCTCCAGGGTATTCATGAACCGCGTTCCCATAGCAATTCCTTCTGCCTTCAGGGCAAGGGCTGCCGCAAGTCCGCCGCCATCTGCAAAACCGCCGGCAGCAATGACCGGGATGTTGACCGCACGTGCGATACTGGGAGTCAATACCAAAGAAGTAACGGCTCCTCCATGAGCTGCGGCCTCATGCCCGGTTACGATCAATGCATCCGCACCGTCCCTCTCGGCTGCTTTTGCATGCTTGTGGGTTACAACCGTTGCAACCACTTTCCCGCCATACGAATGAACCTTTTGAACAAGCCAGTCCCCCTTGCCCAGGGAATAGTTCACAACTGGAACCTTTTCCTGAATCAGAACCTCGGCCTTTTTCCCCGCCCCGGGAATCAACAGCGGAAGATTGGCACCAAAGGGCTTGCTGGTCAGTTGTTTCACCTTTTGTACTGCTTTCCGGATCTCATCGATATTCAAATTTCCGGTAGCCAGGATTCCAAGTCCGCCAGCATTGGATACGGAGGCAACCAGTTCAGGGGTGCTGACACCGGTCATGCCGGAAAGTATAATGGGATACTGAATGCCAAACAGTTCTGTAATCTTCGTTTTCATATGCAACAATCCTTTTTGTAAGCCAAAAAACAAACCAATGATATTATCCGGCGCTCAATGGGCCTTTTCCAGACAGAAAAAAAGTGACCCAGTCAAACCCTAATTTCAGCAGCGCGGTTTCCGAATCCCGGATATCCTTTATCCTCTCTTCAGCCATAGCAAACCGCTCAAAAAAGCTGCTGTTGAATACAAAATTTCTGAATCCATCCATATTATAACTGGCCATGAAAGCCATTTTAAATGGTTTGGCGTTCAATCCCAGTTCGCCCCAGGGGTTTGTTCGAAAAATCAGATCCAGATCGGTCCAGGGATCGTTCATCTCAATGTACGGAAGAATCTCCTGGTTTTCAATCCAGTCCTGAACAGTCCATTCCCTGTTTTCGCCGTGTCCCTTGCAATAGGAATGAATGGCAATAAAATGCAAAATATCCCGATTGCCAAGGTTATCCAGAGGTGAAACGCCCCGTTCCATTGGATAGGCCCGGCAGGAAAACGGTCTATCCTCATATACCTGGCATCCCTTTTTGGATAAAAAGGGACAAGCCTTATCATCCTGATCAGACATTTTCAGCATCACATTCGGGAAATAGGGATTCCCCCGGATTGCCGTAACCGTGTGCTGTTCCAGAAATTCCCCGGAGCTGATCCCCAGTCTGTTTTTCATTCGAACAATATCATATGGATACAGATACATATCCGCATTCCGGCAGCAGCCAGTAAAGCAGGACAAGCCGGAATGACACTGAAAAAAAAATCGTTCTGTCTCTTGAAGAGGTCTGTTTTCGATTTTCACACGATCTGAACTATCCACGCTTTCACCTGAAAAATCAATTATATCGGGCACCCCAAGCCATTACCTGAATTTCACCCCTAACACCCATGATCTGATATCATCATTCCATCAGGGATTCAACCATGTCCGTTGAATCCCGGCAATTCCCGGTAACACACAACCAAAAAGGGAAAACCCTCAATTCCCGCCTTGACACAGATTCAAGGGTCTGCAATAAATTACAATAGTTTTTCCTGCCAATCCATTTTATTAAAATCGATATGAACACCTGTGGGGGTTTGATTGGATATTGAGACAATACAAGCTGAATTGTATCAAAAATTCAAAACCGTGGAAAAAGCAAGCCTCCGGTATTTTAAGTCCGCATATGTGTCTCAGGAAAGTGAAGAGCGATATCGCCTTCTTGCCGACAATATCACCGATGTGATCTGGACAACCGATTTTCTGTTTACACCCTATTATATCAGTCCCTCCATTTCCAAATGGCTCGACTATACGGCGGAAGAATACATGAAACTTCCGGTTGAAAAGCAGCTGACACCTGAATCCCTGGAAATAGCTGTGAGAAAGCTTTATGAGGAAGTATTAAAACAAGAGCGGGGTGAACTGAACGAATCCATACCCATAACTATCGAGCATGAATTTTATCATCGGAATGGCTCCATTGTCTGTGCGGAATCCAACATTTCCATGCTCCGGGACAGCTTGGGCACTCCGGTTGGATTGCTGGGTATTTCAAGGGATATTTCCGCCCGCAAGCAGATCCAAAAAGAGTTGCAGGATGCCCATGCAGACCTTGAGAACCGAGTGAAAGAGCGAACATCGGATCTGATTGCCACAAATGAACTACTCCTTGAGGAGATCGAAAACCGGAAAAAAGCAGAAGAAGCCCTGCGTATAAGTGAAATCAGATATCGGGAGTTTATCGAAAACGCCCCCATCGGAATGTTTACCATTGATCTGGAAGGAAGATTCACCTATGCCAATCTGGCCTGTCTGAAGTTAACCGGGTATGCTCTGGAGGAGTGGATCGGAAAACCTTTTATGCCCATGGCTCATAAAGAAGATGTCCTGATCGTAAAAAACAAAATGCAGTCATCCATAAACGGGGAAAAAACGATTTCCCCCTATGAGATCAGAATTATCGATGCATCCGGGAAAATCCTCTGGATCGAAATCACAGCGGAATCTCTTTTTGAAAAAAACAAAAACAATATTATCGAACGGGTTGGATTCCAGGCTTTTGTCAAGAATATTACGGAACGAAAAAAGGCAGAGGAAGAATTACAAAATACAAATAAAGCATTAAACGAATCCCTGAAAAATCTCAAAAAAGCCCAGAGCCGGCTGGTACAATCGGAAAAAATGGCTGCCCTCGGAGACCTTGTGGCCGGCGTTGCCCACGAGATCAGCACGCCTCTCGGTGTTGGACTGATGTCAGCATCCTATCTGAACGATTCCATACAGAAATTTTATAACCGGTACATATCCGGACAATTGAGCCGGTCTGAATTTGAAAAATATTCCAGAAATGCAAAAGAAGCTGCTTCGCTGGTACTCAATAATTTGACCCAGGCCGCAGACCTTTTGAACAGCTTCAAACAAGTTGCCGTGGATCAATCTGATGATGAAAAGCGTGTGTTTGATCTGAATCGATACCTGAGTGAAATCCTGATCAGCCTGCAGCCCAAATACAAGAGAACCCGCCACACTATAGCCATAAACTGCCCTGAATCATTTGAGATCAACAGCTACCCGGGTGTGTTCTCCCAGATTGTCACCAACCTGGTCATGAACTCCCTGATCCATGGGTTTGAGGGGATTGAAGAAGGAAAGATCATCATCAATGTTTCCGCTGAAGATGGAAATTTAATGCTTCGCTACACGGATAATGGCGTTGGCATGAACCCAGGTACAGTAAAAAAAATCTTCGATCCTTTCTTTACAACCAAACGGGGCCAGGGGGGAAGCGGCCTTGGGATGCATATTGTGTATAACCTTGTCACCCAGAAACTCAATGGCCATATCGAATGCACCAGCGTGCCGGAGGAGGGGGTTGCATTTAAAATCACAATTCCAGTAGAAGCATGATCCATATTCTCCTGCTCCAGCTTCCGATTCCCCAACTGAATTTTGGCCGAAGAACCGGAAATATTCCGATGGCCGCAGCCTGCCTGAAACAGGCAACCCACGGTATTGAAAATTTTACGATCGATATCCTTCCGGAAAGCGCTGCCTCCTACCTGGGAGATTCCGCCCTGATCCGGCTTCTGACAGAAAAAAAACCGGATATTGTTGGATTCTCTCTGTTTAACTGGAACATTGAACGTTCCATCCACATTGCTCAAAAACTAAAAGATGCATATGCACTGAAAGTAATTTTTGGCGGGCCGGAAGTTACACCGGACAACTCCCTGAAAGGCCTTGATGTTGCTGACTTTCTCGTCTTTGGCGAAGGAGAGTCCATTTTTCAAAAACTTCTTATGAATGATTCGCTCTGGGAGATGAAAAAAGGAACCGGGTTTTCTGAAAATTGTTTTCAATCCGAACAAAGCCCTTATGTGGCCGGACTCCTGGAACCTTCCGTCAACCGCCTGATGTACCTGGAAACCCAGCGGGGTTGCCCTTTCCGTTGCGGATTCTGCTATTACAATAAATCCATGAAACAGATGGCCAGTGCTGCTGAAGAGGTAGTGATTGACGCTGTGAACTGGGCTGTCCATCAACAGGTCGATGAACTCTGTATTCTGGATCCTTCTCTCAATTCCCGGCCTGACCTGCCGTCTCTTCTCCGGAAG
>PNOB01000294.1 GCA_013824585.1 Desulfobacterium sp.
ATTGGATGGTTTGGTGATTCTGGCTTGTGCTGGAATGACAATTGACAGAATTTATTTGATAGGTCAGATAAACAAAAGAGGGAAAAAATATGAAAGCTGTGATATTGGCAGGGGGTTTCGGGACGCGTCTTTCAGAAGAAACCGGTGTAAAGCCAAAACCAATGGTCGAGATCGGTGATCGACCGATTTTATGGCATATCATGAAGATATACTCAGCACATGGAATCAATGATTTCATTATTTGCCTGGGATACAAAGGGTATTGTATAAAAGATTATTTTTATAACTATTCTTATCATATGTCTGATGTTACGTTCGATCTAAAAAATAATGATATGAAAGTCCATAAAAACGGGACAGAACCCTGGAAGATATCCTTGATTGATACAGGTGAAAAGACTATGACCGGTGGCCGTTTGAAACGGGTGAAAGACTATATTGGTGATGAAACATTCTGTCTCACATATGGGGATGGTGTGAGCAACATCAATCTTACGAAATTGATTGAATTTCATAAAAGCCAGAATGTTCTTGCAACATTAACGGCTGTTCAGCCTCCCGGGCGATTTGGAGCTTTCAAGCTGGAAGAGAAGAAAGCTATTATTGAAAGCTTCAAGGAAAAGCCAAAAGGGGACAGCGCATGGATTAATGGTGGTTTTTTTGTGCTTGAACCGGCTGTGATTGATTATATTGCCGATGATTCGACTGTGTGGGAAAAGGAACCCATGGAAAAACTGGCCAATGAAGGAAAGCTTGCTGCTTACCGGCATAATGACTTCTGGCATCCCATGGACACCTTACGTGATAAAATGTATCTGGATGAGCTTTGGCAAAGTGGCAAGGCTCCGTGGAAAATTTTCTAAATGGAATGGAAATGATGAAAACCTTTGAAGAAGTAATCGCTGTTGATCTTGAGTATATGTACCAGATTCTGGAAGAAGATTTCCGACACCTTGCCAATAAGAATGTCCTGATAACCGGCGGTGCTGGTTTTCTTGGATACTATCTGGTTCAGTTCATTCTTTATTGGAATGAAAAAGCTGGAAAAGGAAGCAAGATCTATTTAACCGTATATGATAACTATATTCGTGGGATTCCCGACTGGCTGGATAATTTGAAGGGCAATCCTTACCTTACACTGAAAAAACAGGATATCACCAAACCATTACCACAGGATATAGGAGATTTTCAATATATCATCCATGCAGCTTCAATTGCTTCTCCGACTTTTTACAGGAAATATCCTATCGAAACCATGGATGCGAATGTGAATGGTCTTCGTTCTCTTCTGGATTATTGCCTTTTGCAGCAGCGGAATCAGAAGGCTGTTGAAGGTTTTCTGTTTTTTTCAAGTAGTGAAATTTATGGAGATCCAACTCCGGATAATATTCCGACCTCTGAAGAATATAAAGGATATGTTTCCTGTACCGGTCCAAGAGCTTGTTATGATGAATCCAAGAGATATGGAGAGACATTGTGCGTGAATTTTGCCAGTAGGTATGATTTGCCGATCAAGGTTGCCAGACCTTTTAACAATTATGGACCTGGATTAAAAATCAGCGACCGGAGAGTTATTCCGGATTTTGTTCGTGATGTTCTGGCTGGGAACGATATTGTTATGCTTTCTGATGGGTCACCCCAAAGGACATTCTGCTACGTAGCAGACGCAGTTGCCGGATATTTTAAAATTTTGATCCTTGGAAAACCTGGGGAGGCTTACAATATAGGGCTCGAGAAACCGGAAATATCCATGAAAGAACTTGCAGAAACGATAGTGGATTTATCCAGAGATCTTTTTGATTATCAGGGAAAAGTTATTGTACAAACCAGCAAAGATAAGGATTATCTGGTTGATAATCCAAACCGACGTTGCCCCAGAATTGAAAAGGCAAAAAAGCAACTGGGATATAATCCTTCCATCCCTTTAAAAGAAGGTCTGAGACGCTCCCTCATTTGGTATCAGGGGAATCAGGATGAGGAGGAGAAGTAATGAGAATATCCGTTATCGGGAGTGGTTATGTCGGTCTTGTTTCCGGTGTCTGTTTTGCCGAAACAGGACATGATGTTGTCTGCATCGATCTGGATCAGGAAAAGGTTGATAAGATCAATCAGGGTATTCCTCCGATTTATGAAAGAGACCTTGATGGTTTGTTAAAAAAAAATATTAAGCAGCGTTTAACCGCTACAACGGATTTTAACCGGGCGGTTGCAGAAACGGATGTTTCCTTTATCGCTGTTGGCACACCGTTTGATGGAAAAGAGATTGATCTGACCTATATTAAAAAGGTCAGTGAGCAGATCGGGAAAGTGATCGGGGAAAAAAAAACGTATCATATGGTGGTTGTAAAAAGTACAGTTGTTCCGGGAACGACAGATACTGTTGTCCTGCCCATTCTTGAATCCCATTCCGGGAAAAAAGCAGGGGTTGATTTCGGAGTTGGAATGAATCCAGAGTTTTTACGGGAAGGGGAGGCAATCCAGGATTTTATGGTTCCGGACAGGATTGTGATGGGTTCTGTGGATAAAAAAGGGCATGAACTTCTGGAAGAAATATATGCCGGTTTTAGAGATGTCCCGAAAATAAGGACAACCAATAAAACAGCCGAGATGATCAAGTATACATCCAACTCCTTGTTTGCAACCATGATATCGTTTTCAAATGAAATTGCAAATCTTTGTACCTCGTTGGGTGATATTGATGTGACCGAAGTGATGAAAGGGGTACACCTTGATAAGCGTTTATCCCCTGTTGTAGACGGGAAAAGATTGGTACCGACTTTTACAACTTATATCGAGGCTGGTTGCGGTTTTGGTGGCAGTTGTTTCCCAAAGGATGTGAAAGCATTAATCTCTCATGGAAAAACCGTTGGACACCCAATGGATTTACTTGAGGCAGTCATTTCAGTAAATGAAAAACAGCCTTTTCAAATCATCTCTATGGTGGAGAAGCATTTTAAAATCCTGGAAGATTTAAATATCGCAATTCTGGGGTTGGCATTCAAACCTGGTACGGACGATATGAGGGAATCTCCCGCCATTCCGATTGTTCAGCATCTCAGGGAGCATGGATCGAATATTAATGCATATGATCCCGTGGCATCTCATGAAGCAGAGAAGCTGTTTGGTAAACATAAGATTCAATATTGTAAAACACTGCTGCAGACCATTGAGAATGTAGATGTAATTATATTACTGACCGCCTGGGAAGAATTTAAATCCCTTCCGGGAATACTTGCCGATCTTTCGGTTTCACCTCTTGTTATTGATGGAAGACGAATGCTGGACAAAAAACAGATTACCAATTATGAGGGGATTGGACTACAGGTGAATGAGAGATGATTTTTACTGAAACTTTTTTAAAAGGGGCTTATACGATAGATCTTGAGGAGCGCGGGGATGAAAGAGGATTTTTTGCCCGTGCATATTGCCGAAATGAATTCAAGGTGCATGGTCTGAATTCCAATATTGTCCAGGCCAATCTGGCTTACACAAAAAAAAAGGGAACTATAAGGGGGATGCACTATCAAATTGCTCCCCATGAAGAAACAAAACTGATGCGATGCATAAGCGGTGCAATCTTTGATGTAATTATTGATTTGCGACCGGATTCCTCTACATATAAAAGGTGGTTTGGGATTGAATTGAGTGCAGAGAACAAGAAGATGTTGTATATTCCCGAGGGTTTTGCTCATGGCTATCAATCGCTTACTGATCATATCGAGACCTTTTACATGGTTTCAGCATTCTATGCTCCGGAATCTGAAAGAGCTGTCCGATGGAATGATCCTGTATTTTCCATTGAGTGGCCGATTATGGAGAATTTGACAATTTCTGAAAAAGATCGTAACTGTCCTGACTATATCTGACGATTTGACAATCTACAAAAAGCAAACCGATTAAGGAGATTATATATGATCATTGTTGATACTGCCCTTGAAAAAAGACATGCTGAGGGAAATCCTGTTAAAGTGGGTATGGTTGGAGCAGGGTATATGGGGCGTGGCATCACCCGTACGATTGAAAAATATTCCAGAGGGTTGAAACTGGTAGCGATTTCAAACCGCACCATATCCAAAGCAAAGCAGGCTTATCAGGAGGTGGGAATAGAATCCGTAAATACCGTTACGTCCGTATCCCAGCTTGAAAATTCAATTCAAAATGGTCGATATGCTGTTATGGACAACCCGCTGTTGCTCTGCGAAGCAGAGGGTATTGATGTTGTGATTGAAGCTACCGGTGAATTGGAGTTGGGTGCTGAGGTAACGCTGAAGGCCATTGAAAACAGGAAACATGTTGTTTTAATGAATGCTGAGCTGGATGCTACAGTCGGACCGATCTTAAAAGTGTATGCAGATCGTTCCGGAGTTGTCATCACCAATGCAGATGGCGACCAGCCCGGGGTCATGATGAATCTTTACCGGTTTGTGAAATCCATTGGATATAATCCTGTTCTGGCCGGGAACATTAAAGGGTTGCAGGATTATTATCGAACACCCGCGACCCAGAAAAAATTTGCCGAGGCAAACAACATCTCTCCAAAGATGGCAACATCATTTGCGGACGGGACAAAAATCTCCATGGAAAATGCCATTGTGGCCAATGCGACCGGCTTTAAAGTAGGGAAGCGTGGGATGTATGGTCCGAAATGTAACCATGCCAACGATACAGTTAATCTGTTCCCGATTGATCAACTATTGAATGGCGGACTGGTGGATTATATACTCGGTGCTCAGCCAGGGCCTGGTGTTTTTGTCCTGGGTTATAGTGATGATTTTTATCGAAAGCCTTACATGCAATACTTTAAAATGGGGGATGGCCCTCTTTATGTATTTTATATACCCTATCACCTGCCTCATCTGGAATGTCATCTTACTGCAGCCCGTGCTGTTCTTTTCCGGGATGCTGCTGTTGCTCCGATAGCCGGGCCTGTTTGTGATGTTATTGCGATTGCAAAGCATGATCTTAAAACAGGTGATGTGATTGACGGGATCGGCGGTTTTCATTGTTACGGAATGATTGAAAATACGGGAGTCGCACGGAATGAAAATCTGCTGCCTATGGGTCTTGCTGAGGATTGTCGAATAAAAAAAGATATTCCAAAGGACACTGCTATTTCATTTGATGATGTTGATATTCCCAAGGGGCGTCTCTGTTACCGATTATGGAAAGAGCAGGTCGAATATTTCTCTCTATAGATTCTTTATGTTTCGTTTTGCAAAAAAAGCTTTTGAAGGATTACGAAAAAATACAAGAGGAAAACAGTGTAAGCGAATCCTCATATTCGGAGATTCAAACTCTTTATGTTCAAGCAAAAAAGGATCAAGCTGGCCAGAGCTGCTATATCAAAATGCCCCTTTTTGTTTAGAAATTCAAAACGAAAGCTGTTATGGAAGAACCAC
>PNOB01000295.1 GCA_013824585.1 Desulfobacterium sp.
CTTGCAGAAGACAATCAGATGAACCAGAAGGTGGCGGTCAGCATGCTGAAAAAAATGGGACACACCATTACAATTGCTAACAATGGAAAAGAAGCAGTCGTTGCATTTCAAAAAGAAACATTTGACCTGATCCTGATGGATGGGAATATGCCGGTGATGGACGGCATGGAAGCAACTGCAGCGATTCGAAAAATAGAAAAGGTAAAACATTCAAAAGGCATCCATACCCATATCCCCATTGTGGCCCTTACCGCCAATGCCATGAAGGGTGACCGGGAAAAATTTCTGGCTGCCGGAATGGATGACTACCTGTCCAAGCCTATCAAGCGGGAGATGCTGGGTGAGGTGATTCATCGTTGTCTGGAACAGTTCAATCCCTGAATCATCAATGCCGGATCATCCGTAAACAGACCATCGACCTTTTTTTCAACAAGTGCTTTGGCCTGAGAAACGGAGTTGACGGTATATGGAAACACCCGGATGTTCTGTCTGTGGATTTCCTGAACCAGACCTTCTGTAACACTCATGGCTTCAGGATTCCATGAATACAGATCGAGCTTTCCTGCAAATTGAAAAACCGACTCCGTATCCGGTTCTTCCGTAAGAAAACCAAGCAAAAGCCTGCTGTCAAGTTTCGAGATTCGAAAGAGGATTTCCGGGTGAAAGCTTGAGAGTAAAACCTGGTGTCCGTATCCACTGGACTGGATCAGCGAAACAACCTGCTGTTCAATACAATCCGGCCGTTCCTCTGGTTCATAGGCACTTTCCTTGATTTCAATATTGATAAAAGTCCTTCCCCCGCAACAGGCGACAACCTCTTCAAGGGTCGGCACTTTTTCCCCTTTGAAACGCGGGTCAAACCATGAGCCGGCATCCAGTTTTAGGATCTCTGCCAGATCTGTTTCGTGAATCCATCCTTTTCCATCTGTGGTTCGATCAAGGGTGTCGTCGTGGATCACAACCATCTTCCGGTCTCTTGAAAGTGTGACATCCAGTTCGATCATGTGTGCGCCGGCTCGGATGGCAGCTTCAAATGAAGTTATTGTGTTTTCCGGGTACAAACGTTTGAAACCGCGGTGGGCGATGATGATTGGGATTTCGGGAAGAAATTCCCTCAGAAGGGGTTTCATTATTCCAGTGCCATAATTTTTTCCAGAATGATCTTTGTAATCATATAGGTCGGTTTGACTCCTTCTTCGCCAATACTTCCGGAAGCAAGGGTCTGACCGCTTTCAAGGGGGTTGTCTGAAGCATAGTAGGCGTAATTTGTTTTTACGCTCTTCGAAATGTGGCTCCGGATCATGGCTGAACTGATGGCTCTCTGATAATGCCCGCCTTCCATCTCAAGACCAACAGCCTTCCAACTGCTTGTCTGGAAACGCTTCAGAAGCTCCTTGTTTTGAAGAGATGTACCAAATACGGTTACAATCGGTCCGACATATACATTTACGGAATCACCGAAATCCTCTTTTTTTAAATCATTGTCAACAACATAATTATGTGCCGTTCCTTCAAACACATGGGAAGTGGCCAGCATGATATCCCCCTTTTTCCCAGGCAGAATACCGGCCTTGCCCATTACAGAGATGGATTTGAAATTCAGTTTACGGATACCATCCCCTGTCTCAATGGGTTCAAGCAATTCATCCATTGCTTCAAAGGCCTGGGCTCCGAACGCATAATCCATAACCAGAATAACGGGTTTTTCTTTTTTGGAGAGAAGAAACCTAAGTTCCGGATGAAATTTTACAGATCCGAGTTTTGCGATATCGATGATCTGACAATCAATATGGGTTCCGGATGTATCCGGAAGCTCGTGTAATCCGTTCTTTGAGGCATAGGTTTTTACGGTTTCTGTATTCGCGCGCAGATCATGAATAGACCGGTAAAGGTCTCCTGTCTTATTTTTTTTTGCAGGTTTATAGACTGCGGCATACCCATAAATCAGATTCAAAACGCTGTGCATATTTGCACTGATAATGTGAAGAGGCTGGTTTTCCAGGCCCAATTCAAATATCTTGTCCTTGATATCTTTTGCCCACTTCTTGCTGTAGCTCTGATTGCCGATGATATCTCTCAGGGAAGGCGTAAAAGAGACCATGAGTTCTTCATCTCTGGATTTTTTTTCATCTTCCACCCTCTTCCCCAGGCCATGAATGATTGTAAAAAGGATATTGACATCCTTTCTGTCATCCGCATATTGCTCCAGATATTCATAACATTCCCGTGTTTCCTGGAATTTTCTTCCCAAAAGGATGCTCAGGTTCCAGATCGCCTTATCCAGTTCATCCCCCTTTAATCGTGTTTTCTGAAGGATGACCTTTTCCAGTTCCAGCCACTCCCTTGTCAGGTTGCCGTCCCTGCCTTTCATCTGTCCGAAAATTTTACTGGCCTCAATGTTTAAAAAAGTAAGATGGGTCAGAAGGTCATAAATTTCGCTGATTCCTCTTGTGATGACGAAACAGATCTCCTTATCGCTGACCCGGTAGGATGTCCGTCTCCGTTTGGGGGGAAGAATAATTTCAAAAGAGGTATGTTCAAACTCCTCCTGAGCTGTCAGAATGATCCGGTTGCATTTTTCAATTCCCCTGGGCAGCCGTTCAAGAACATACTCCAACCCTTTCAGTTCGATGATCCTCGGATCATTCATGGACCCATATATCTCCGGACTCAGCATTTTCAATCCATCTGCAAGGGTCTGACCGGATTTTCCGGAAGGTTTGTAGTATCCCCGCAAAGCAAGTGCATCGGAAACGGTTTTTATGGTCCGGATGGCGATTCTGGCTTTCTGAGCATTGGTTAATTCCTGCATGACACTCCACCAAAAAAAATAATTATTTCGACTTGAGAATCTCTTTTAAGAATGGTTTCAACTGAGCCCGGAGATCCGGCCGATCCATTGCAAATGCAATATTGGCCATCTGAAATCCAGCCTTATCCCCGCAGTCAAACCTTTTTCCTTTGAAATTATACCCGATGATTTTCTGTTCCTGCAGAAGCATTCCCATGGCATCGGTCAACTGGATCTCTCCACCTGCCCCGAATTTCTTTTTTCCAAGAAACTTGAAAATTTCCGGTGTAAGGATATACCGTCCGATGATCGCCATATTGGATGGGGCCTCAGTCGGTTTGGGTTTTTCCACCAGGCCATTGATCCTGTATACTCTGTCTCCTATTTTTTCTGAATCAATAATCCCGTATTTGTTCGTGTCTTCCTGTGCAACCTCCATTACAGCAATAACGGAAGCCTGATGTTCTTCATAAATATCTTTCATCTGGCACAGGGCAGGGATATCGGACTTGATCAGATCATCTGCCAGGATAACCGCAAACGGCTCATCGCCGACCACATCCCTGGCACACCAGATGGCATGTCCCAGGCCCAGCGGAACATTCTGCCGGGTATAAATAATTGTACCGGTTTCAGGAACAACCATCTTGATGGCGTCCAGAATTTCTTTTTTATTCTTGGCCTGAAGGGTTTCTTCCAGTTCAATATCATAATCAAAATGATCCTCCAGCGCTGCCTTACGTTTACCGGTAACAAAAATAATCTGTTCGATACCCGAATCCAGTGCTTCTTCAACAGCATACTGAATAAGCGGTTTATCAACAACCGGTAACATCTCCTTCGGAATTGCTTTTGTTGCCGGCAGGAATCGGGTGCCCAGTCCTGCTACAGGAAAAACAGCTTTACGAATTCTCATTCAAAATCTCCTTGTTCAGCATAATCCATATCTGATAATCATAAATGATATTTCATTAGTCAATTACTATTTTCATAACCCGCAATACCAGTGCAGTTCGTGTGGGCAGGTAAAGGCTCAGAACAAAACGTCTGCGATTCCCGTCATCCATGGCAAAGGTTTCATGAACCTGCCCCGGCTTCAACCGGCCTTGCCCTCCGAATTGTCTGGCATCGCTGTCCAGTATCATCTCATATTTCCCTTTTTGGATTTCAAAGGAGTAATCGGAATAGGATCGGGTCGGATGGAAATTAAAAGCAAACAGGATAGAGTTCCGCCTGAAGATGATCACCTTGTCATCCGAATGCTCGTACACCAGATCAATACGGGATTCCGAAAACAATTTGTACTGCCTGGCCAGGGATATCATCTTTTCGTCAAAATCCGCCAGGAACCGATATTTCAATTCAGGGTTGTCAACAAGGTGCCATTGCCTCTTTGCATAGTGATAGGACCAGTTGTTCCCTTCCCTTGGAAAATCGATCCATTCCGGATGGCCGAACTCGTTGCCCATAAAATTCAGGTAACCATTTCCAGCCGTGGCGAGTGTAATGAGCCGGATCAACCGGTGAAGAGCCATACCCCGGTCTGCCCGGAAGTTATCAACCTGGATATGCATCCCGGTATACATATCCGCATCCATTAATCTGAACATCAGGGTTTTGTCACCCACCAGTGCCTGATCATGGGATTCTGCATATCCGATGGTCTTTTCATCCCATCTTCTGTTGGTCAGTTCAAACCACAGGTGCCTCAGCGGCCAGTCTTCATCCCGCATCTCCTTGGTCAATTTGATCCACAAATCCGGCACGCCCATGGCCAACCGGTAATCAAAACCGATTCCCCCTTTTTCAGACGAAACAGCCAGACCGGGCATCCCGCTGATATCTTCAGCAATGGTCAAGGCTTCCGGTCGGATTTCATGGATGACCTGATTGGCCAGCGCAAGGTAGGCCATGGCATCCTCATCCACATCTTCATTGTAATATTGATCATAAGAAGTAAACGCATGGCTCAGTCCATGATGAAGATACAGCATGCTGGTTATTCCGTCGAAACGGAATCCGTCCAGATGGTACTCTTCCATCCAATACCTGCAATTGGAAAGAAGAAATTGAAGCGTTATCTCTTTGCTGTAGTCAAAACATCTGGAATCCCATGCATGATGATATCCTCTAGGATTATCATGGAAATACTGGTACAATGTTCCATCAAAACGGCTGATCCCTTCCACCTCGTTGTTCACTGCATGGGAATGAACAATATCCATGATGACGGCAATTCCAAGGCCATGAGCCGAATCGACCAGTTCCTTAAAATCCTCCGGTGTACCAAATCTTGATGAAACAGCAAAAAAACTGGAGACATGGTAACCAAATGATCCGTAATATGGATGTTCCTGAATACCCATAAGCTGGAGAACTGAGTATCCGGATCTGGCAATCCGGGGCAGGATATTCTGCCTGAACTCTGAAAAGGTGCCGATCCCTTCTTTATCCTGAGCCATACCGACATGGGCTTCATAGATATAGGGCGAATTTCCTGAAAACCTGAAATCCTTGTGCTTCCAGGTGTATTCATGTGAAGGCTTCCATACCTGGGCGTTAAAAATCAAGGTCGCCGGATCCTGAACA
>PNOB01000296.1 GCA_013824585.1 Desulfobacterium sp.
GACACCATTGGTTACAAGCGGATAGATTGTGATATCGGACAGCCGTGTCACACGTCCAATCTGAAGCGGCACCTTTGTATTTTTTCGCACCTGACGATTTTGCACTGCCTGGAGGACCTTTTCCATGGTGTGAGACAATTGTGGAAAAACATCTCCCAGTTTTTTCCCGTTGGCTTCTTTGCTTCCCACACCTGTGGTTCTCTCTGCTTCCAGATTCCACTGGGTTATCTGCCCCTGATGATCCACACCCACCAGAATGGAAGGCATAGAGTCAACAATGTTTTTCAGATAATTTCGAAGGTGTTTTAACTCTTCCTCTGCCTTTTTCTGCTCCGTAAGATCCCTGATCGCTGCAACCCTGACCATCCGCCCATGATACTCCATCACTCTGACACGGATTTCAATCGGAAACTCCGTTCCGTCCTTTTTTTTGCCGATCACTTCATACGGTCCCGGATCATTGGATGCAATCTTATCTTTCATATACTTCATTGAATCCAGAGTGACGGTTAAAGGGATCGCATTTCCCCCCTGAAGTTCCTCCTCTGAATATCCGAAAAGCTCATAATACAATTCATTGGCTTGCAGAATCACGCCATCCTCATGAATCACAATCGCTTCCCAGGTTGCATTGGAAAACTGTCGAAATCGCTTCTCACTTAATCGAAGCTTTTTTTCCACCTCTTTTCGCTCATCGATTTCATTGTTCAGATCAACAATTTGCTTTTGAATCGCATCCCGCATGATGGAAAAGCTTTTTGCAAGCACTCCGATTTCATCCCTGCTTTTGACATCAATCTCCTGATCCAGACGGCCTTTGGAAATTTCAGAGGATACGGCCGTGAGTTGCATGATGGGACGAATAAACCGAAGCCTGACAAATAAAATGACAAGAAAAATAAGAAGCGCATCCAATATGATGATTTGGAAAAGCTCTGAAAAAAAAGTATTTCTCAACTGTTCTTTCAGATATTTTGGAGTCATATATATTCCCACTTCACCCAATTCATCCTTTTTAAAAATTTTCATGCTGATATGCATTTCCCCATTTTTTGGAAAAAACGATTCCACTATAGCGGGTTTATTGTCTATGGATCGTCCATAAACAAACTTTGACAATTTCCCATCTTCCAAAGAAAGGGTTATGGCTACGATGTTGGGATCTTCCATTTCTGATAGAATGATATCCCTTGTCTCATATTCTGAAAAATTAAAAATCGGGGTGCGAAGGCTTATGCTGAGTCGTTTTGCTGTCAATTCCAGATTCTGATCCAATTGATCGGGTAATTTGTGAAGATTTTTCTGATAACGGTATAAACCAAATCCGGTCAAAACAACACTTGTGATTAAAACAATAGCAAGGCTGAGTTGGATCATCAGGCTTCTTGAAAACATGAAATCCGTTTCCTTTTTCCAAAATAGGGCTTTATGGTCTGTAACAAGATGTGGGCACCTGACAATGAAGCGATCTAAAAGACAGGAATATATTATAATATCATATCGACTATTTCAATCCCAAACAACATTCCCAAAGAACATTCAATCCATAGGCTGCTTTCTCCCATTCCTGAAAAAAATCATCGCCGGATTTCACAACTCGATCTCTATCCTTGGTTTTGCATCTTTTTCTGCATCAAAACTCGGCTGACAATTCAAAATTCGCGATGAAGGAACCCCGTAATGAGAAACCAATATTTCTCTGAATGTATCCGCCCTTTCTCTTGCGATATCCAGCAGCATTCTATCCAATTCCTGGGAATTCTTTGTTCTGATTTTCAATAGGTTTCGATCCTCATGGGTTGAAAAACCACAAATGATTATGCGCAGCCCTGCTTCCTGCTTCATCAATTCTGAGAGCTGCCGGGTATATTCATCCGCTTCCACTCCAGGCAGAACTTCTCCTGCGGCAAATACGACTGGATCAAGCCGGAGATTGATCAACTGTCCTTCATCGTAAATCGCAGCATTTGTACGATCTTGAACCAAAATACTATACGGCAGTATCCTGGTTTGAATCACGCGGTATGCAGATGACCTTACAGCTTTCATTACGATGCTTTGAAAAAAATCAGAAAGCCTGAAACCAGGATCATCCAGGCTTCCGGAGAGCGGAACTTCAAGCTCAAGATTGCCATCCATATCCAGAAGATAGCCGGCTGCCACGTCAAGCGGCAAGATGTCCGGCTTTATAGATTCTTCCGTTCGATCCAATGCAAAGGGTGTCATACGGATGGCATTGAACCTAAGCAATGATTTCCCGAAAAACAGGAACGACTCTTTATAAGATAATTCTGCTTTTTCTGCCCTGACATTCTTCCATTTCATGATCGTAAAATCCGTGTCCGTATCTGTGACCTGAAAATCCTGACTGTTCAGGGTTGCCACCATTCTCAAGGAAGATATTTTGTTTTGTCTCAGGGTGATCAAAAAATTTTCTTGAAAATCGGCAGCAGCATTTTCCGCTGTATATGGATACATAACGACTTTTAAATGGACAAGATCCCCTTTTCCCTTCTGGGAAATCTCGATCCTGTCTTTCTCCATATCCACATCAATCATCGAATCAAAAGAGAAATCGCCCTGTAACTGAGAAACAGAATCCGGGAGAAATCCCTGAAAGTCCGTAAGTGCTATTTTTTTCAGACTGATTTTACACAAGGCTGATCCGCTTTTTTCTACCATTCCAAAGGTTGACTCCATTTTCACTTCAGCGCCATTCACATCACCTGAAAAAGAAAACGAGCCTTGATTCTTATCCCCCGATATCAGTGCATCCCAGACCAGACAATTATCCATCTGGATTCTGCAATTCAGCTCTGGCAGTTGAACATGGATATTGCTGTTCAAAACAGAAGCCTGAATCAATCTGAATTTCCACATCCGGGAATCAAAATGTTTCTGAGATGCCCAGGGTGTTTTAACCAGAGGCGGAAAAAAACTCCCGTCCTTAAACAGGTGCTCATCCTTTTTGACGGAAAGACTCACGCCTCGAATCACTGCTTCCGATACCTGAACTTCCCTTTGAAACAATCCCTGTAGAGAAAAATTGATGAAAGCGTTTTCCAGACGGATAAGCGATCCTTTTTTTCCACGTATATCCGCATTTTGAACAGACACCGAAAGGGTAAATGGATTCAATATCATAGACTGAATGGTAACATCTTCTGCACCATGCCCCTTCAACCAGTCTTCCAGATAGTTTTTGGAAATCCTCCCTGCGAACAGCCATGCAGAGATCAGCAAAATAATGATTGTGATCATGCCGCACAAAAAAAACCGTTTCATTGATTTATTCATGGGAGATTGTATTATTAAATTGATCTTTTTTTCACCAGTTTGATCAGCGTAATTTCAGAAGGTGACCCCAGACGCAAGGGAGGCCCCCAGTAGCCTGTACCGCGGCTCACATAAATATGCGTTCCCCTGTATTGATCCAGTCCAACGATATAAGGCTGAGTCATTCCCACAAAAAAATTCCAGGGGAAAAACTGGCCACCATGGGTATGTCCTGAAATCTGCAAATCAAAGCCGGCATCTGCTGCCTGAAAAATACTTTTGGGCTGGTGAGCCAGAAGGATTTTGTAATCCGAATCCGGAGCATTTTTCATGGCTTTCAATGGATCAGAGTGATGTTTTTCATCAAACCGTCCGCCTCTGTAGTCCGTAACACCGGCTACCAGAATCCGGGCTCCTTCTCTGGAAATCAAATGATGTTGATTCAACAACACCTGAAATCCTAGCGATCGGACATGGTGAACCCAGGAATCCACACCGGAATAATATTCATGATTCCCGGTGACAAAAAAACAACCGTTGGCGGCCTTGAGACCGGATAGAGGGGCGACATCATCCCGGAGTCTGGTCACCGAACCGTCCACCAGGTCACCGGTTAGCGCGACCATATCCGGCTGTAACAGATTTGCCTGTTCAACAACCGCCTCAATAAACGGACGTTTTATTGTCGGGCTGGCATGGATATCGGTAAGCTGCACAATCCGAAAACCATCAAGCCCTTCGGGAAGGTCTGTTACTGGAATCTCAACTGTTTTCACCTCCGGAATCTGTGTTGCATTTGCATACCCATAACCAGTCAAGACACCTGAAACAGTCATAATCCCTGTATTCACCGAATGGATCAAAAAGCCTCTCTTTGAGGGATCAGGCACAATGCCATTCTCCTGATCCCTTGCTTTCGATTGAACAACTCTTCGATTCTTTAACCGGGAATACCCCCGAATCATCAGAATGCTGATATCCCGGATCACCATGAATGTAAAAATAAAGCTTAAAAAACCAAGCCCAATATACCCGATCCAGGAAAAGCCATCCACCACAGAATTTTCAAAACCAAACCGCTGTAATGTTATGGTCATCGGTATGGACACAATAATGAAAGCGATTCCAAGCCGGATCAAATGTTTTTTCCATTGGTTCAAATGAAAAAATCCGACCAGGCGCCAGGAAACATAATACGCGGCTGATCCGACAATGGATAAAAAAAAGATAGAAAAAAGAATAACCCCCATGAAAACCATCCTCCTGTCCACTCCCCCGATCAGAAATATATGCAAACACTGCTGTGAATGAATCAATACACTGAAAATCAATACCATTGAATAAACAGATGAGATATTATATTGTTTTTCAAACAGAATACAGTGAAATTTTTTTCAATATCATGACTGAGGTGATCATTCTATGTTTAATACCCAATACAATACCCCGAAATCTGAATTGGAAAGTCGTATCCAAAAATTGCAGTCAGGCATGGCAGAAAAAAATATAAATGGCGCCCTGATCATGCAGAATACGGATCTGTATTATTTTTCAGGAACAGCCCAGCAGGGGCAGCTCTATATTCCTTTCAAGGGCAAGCCACTGCTCATGATCCAAAAAGAACTGGATCGGGCAAAAGCAGAATCTGCGATTGAGAATATTGTATCCATCGACAGCCCCAGCCAGATTCCGGATTGTCTGAAACAATATAAAATCGATACCCCTCGAACCCTTGGACTGGAACTGGATGTTCTGCCCACTGGTCTTTACTTTAAAATACAAAAGCTGTTCCCGGCAACCGGGATTCTGGATATATCAGATCAGATCCGGCTGATCCGGGCGGTTAAATCCAACTGGGAGATGGATATCATTGAGGAGGCTTCCCTGCTTGCAGACCAGGTTGCGGGAAGTGCACAGGAATTCATCAAAGAAGGAATTCCGGAAATCGAACTGGCAGGAAAAATCGAAGCATTTGCACGCAAGCTCGGACACCAGGGAATCATCCGGATGCGTTTATGGGGAAGTGAATTGTTCTATGGCCATCTGATGGCAGGCGTCTCTGCGGCAGTACCGAGCTACCTTTCTTCTCCCACA
>PNOB01000297.1 GCA_013824585.1 Desulfobacterium sp.
CAGGCCATGGCCAAAAATAAAGCCCCCAAGTACGGCAGGGATGATGATGCAGCAGACCGGATGGCGACGCAGGTGATGGAACTCTGGTGCAATGAGACCTGGAAGCATACCACCCGGTCAACCAATCGGAAATTCAGGCCCGGCATGCTGAGCTGGAACTACTGGGCAGGTGATGGATACGTTATGGCAGCAAGCGCAGATGGACGTCAGAAAGGGCAGTTTCTCTCCAACGCCATCTGTCCTTCCAATGGTGCGGATATCCATGGGCCGACCGCCAATGCCAATTCAGTGGGAAAAGCCCTGGGCGGCAAATCCAAAACAGCCGGATTCTGGGAGGAGTATGTGAATCATCTGCCCAATGGCGCCAGTCATACCATCACATTCAACCCATCGATTATCCGGGATCCGGAACATCGGGACAAATTTAAAGCCTTTTTACGGGGATATACGGAAAACGGAGGCACTGCACTTCAGGTCAACATTCTGGATCCAAAAGTGCTGATCGATGCCCAGAAGAATCCCCAGGATTACCGGCATCTACTAGTACGGATAACCGGTTATAACGCCTACTTCACAACCGTAGGCCGGGAGTTGCAGAATGAAGTCATCCAGAGGGTCAGCCATAATGGATTCTAAACCAACGGCAAGAATCCTTGAAATCCAGCGGATGTCTACGGAAGACGGACCGGGAATCCGCACAACTGTTTTTTTCAAAGGTTGCAGCCTGAAGTGTAAATGGTGTCACAACCCGGAAAGCATCTTCATGCAACCCCAGGTTCACTGGATCGGTTCAAGATGCCTTGGATGCAAAACCTGTATTGCCGTGTGCCCGTCCAACTCGCTTTCCCTTGTTGAAACAGGGATGGAAATCAACCGGTCCACCTGCAATGGATGCGGAATCTGTGCAAAGGAATGTCCCTCAACTGCCATGGAACTTCTGGGAAAAGAGTGGAGTCTTGAAGACCTGACCAACGAGGTAGTAAAGGACAAGGCCTATTTTGAAAAATCCAGAGGCGGCATCACCGTATCCGGAGGAGAACCCGGAATGCAGGCAGCGTTTGTCGGTATGTTTCTGAAATCCCTGCGGGAAAGGGGAATCCATACAGCCCTGGACACCTGCGGCTTATGCGCAACCAGGGCGCTTGAACAACTCCTTCCCTATTCATCCATGGTGCTGTATGATTTAAAAGAGATTGAAACCGATAAGCATAAACAGTTCACAGGGGAGTTCAATGACAGAATTCTCGAAAATCTTCTGCATACAGCAGAATACATCCGAAGTCATATATACCCATCGGGTCTCTGGATCAGAACTCCCATGATTCCGGGAATGACGGCCCGTGAGGAAAACGTTTTCAAAATCGGAAACTTTATTGCAAAAAACCTTTCCGACATTGTGGATCGATGGGAGCTATGCGCCTTTAACAATCTATGCAAAGATAAATACCTCCGGCTGGGCGAAAAATGGATATTGCAGGATGAACTGCTCCTGCTAAAAGAATCCATGGAGCAGTTTGCCCGGATCGCAAGAGAATCAGGCGTAAATCCGGAGATTGTAGCTTGGACTGGTTCAACACGTCTTGAAGAAAATAAAATTCAGGAAAAAAAATCCGCCGCAAATTAAAAGGAGCGACCAATGATGTCTGATACTAAAAAACAGTTCACGGAAGATGAAATTAAAGCCTTTAAACCAGAAGAAAAAATTGGTATTGTGGCCTCTATCACTCCGGAAGGACTTCCCCATGTCTCTTTGATCACATCCATTCAGGCCGCGAGTCCAACCATTGTAACCATTGGAGAGTTCTGCAAGGGGAAAAGCAAGGAATACATTCAGAAGAACAACCATATCGGTTTTCTGATCATGACCCTGGACCGGAAGGTATGGCGTGGAAAAGCAAGGTGGACACATCTGAAAAAGGAAGGCCCTGAATTTGAAGCTTACAACAATCTGCCCATGTTCCGGTACAATGCCTATTTCGGCATCCACACTGTTCATTTCTTTGACCTTGTGGAAACATACGGACAGGAAGGACTGCCGCTGGGCAGCATTATCCTTTCCTCCCTGATGACCAAATGGGCCAAGAGCGGATTAAAAACCTCCATTCAGGACAGGATTCTCAAACCCTTTGCGGAAGGGATATTCAACCGCCTGGATGCCTTGAAATTCATCTCATGGATTGCCGATGACGGTTTTCCGGTGATCGTTCCGGTTCTTCAATGTCAGGCAGCAAACAGCCGGAGAGTTGTTTTTTCCTCATTTGCCTATGGAAAAGAATTGAAAAAAATTCCAAAAGGCACCGATGTCGCGGTTTTTGCCGTCACCATGAAAATGGAAGATGTCCTGATCCGTGGAACATTCAACGGATTTTCAACATCACGCTTAACAGAAGTCGGCAGCGTTGATATTGACTGGGTATATAACTCCATGCCGCCCTGTCATGGGCAGATCTACCCGGAGATTCCGTTGGTGCCGGTTGTGGAGTTCTGAAAAGAAAAAAATTATTGCGCGGTTTTAAAGGTAACTTGGTTGCCCATAATCATTCTTCACCAGGTGGTTCAGCAGCAAAAATCGTCAGCATTAATTCCGCATCATCAAACAGGCGGTATAACGGCATTTTTCCGGAGAGTGCTTTGCTTTCGGTCAGGATAATCGGGACCCCTTCACCGCGTTTGTCCATGATATAATTTCGCTGACTGCCGATGACGTCAATATTCATGGAACAACGGGCCAATAAGGAAGTGATCAGTTCATTTCTGGCGGATTGCCGTTCCGACAAACTGTCGACCGTCATGGTATTGGGGATTGAACCCGGGGAAAAGATTTCAAGTCTGTCCACAAACTGGTGCAAGCGGATTTTTGAACCATAGACAGCATAATCCCGATGTGCCACCGCATTTACAACGGCTTCAAATACGGCATTCAATGAAAACTGCGGTGTCTCGATCCGGTTCGGGGCCTTGATGGCATAGACACGCATATTCCGATCAACAAACTTGCAAGCATCCCGAATCTGAATATCCAGGGGGCCATGAATATCTTTCGCATCCAGCTGGTAGGCAGCATTCCGTTCGGTTCCACGATAACAGACGGCCTGTATATAGGCACTGCTCATAAAGGATTCCGGTGCGTCACAAGCCATCAGAATACCACTGACTGTCGGCCTTGTTACACCATCTTCATCTTTGACGATCAGTTTCATTTTTTCCAGAAATTCCAAATCATCTTTTGGTGAAATGGTAGTTCTGAAGCGACTCCACAACTTTGGGTTGAGATTGTTGATCGTGGCTCCCGGCACAGGCTGCTCGTCAAAACGAATCATCCTGGTCTGACTGCGCTGCTGAAACAGCCTCGCCAGAATATCGGGCTTCATCTGGCGTCGGGAACTGCCGATGCGTCGGAAATAACCGCCGGGACTCTGGTGAACAAAAAGACTTCTGGGAATATCAATGCGTATGATTGTTCTTTCGACGTCATCATCCAAGGTGATCGGGACTTTACGGATAATGCAATCCAGCGGCGGATCAATCAGATCATTGCATATGTTCCGCAGCCAGGTTTCCGTGACATCTAGTTTTTCAACCGGAATACCCGTGACCGTTCTGGATTGGTCATCCACGCCAAGAAGAATAACGCCGGTATGGGTATTTGCCATGGCTGCCATCTCATCCGCCATGCTGTTCCGGTGCGGCCCGGAAACCTTATTTCCGGTGAATTCAACTGTTTTCAATTCAAGGACGGAATCCTCGCCCAGGGTGATCTGCTTCAAGAGATCCGACGTCAGGTCAAACATTTCAAATACCCCCTGTGATATCCTTGTAGCATAATAACCAATAATACCATCTTGCCCCGTCTACCGATAGTTCTTACAGATTAATAGATTAAAAAATGATTAATTATTATCACAGGATGGATCGTCTTACAATGGCTGAATGTTTACCCCTTCAACCCACAGCCGGCAATCGCAGGGTCAGACAGGTGCCCTTGCCTACGGTGCTTTCCACCTGAATGGTGCCGTTCAGTTGATCCAGGATCTCCTTGACAATGACAAGACCCAGGCCGGTACCTTCTTCCGTGGTTGCTTTGGCATTCTGACCCCTGAAAAATTCCGTGAACAGATGCGGTACTTCTTCTTCCGGAATGCCAATGCCTGTATCCTTAATTACGCATCGGACCCGCCCTGGCGCCTCTGCATGGATGGAGATATGGATGCTTCCGCCCTTTTGGGTATATTTGACCGCGTTTGAAATCAGGTTGGTGAACAGATCGTCAAAAAGCATATTGTCGCCCAAAACATCCGGCAGGGATTCCGGGATCGCATGGATGATGTTGATGTTTTTTTCATTCGCCTGAGCCCGGTACATAAGCAGCAGCCGCTCAACCACCTGGCCGATATTCACCGGAACCATCTTCTTCTGATCCATTCCTGCCCGCCGGATGCTGAGACCCAGCAAATCACCGATCAGGCTGCCGAGACCCTCGATTCTTTTTTCGCATCGCATCAGGGTTTCTTCCTGGCGCGGGTCGATTCCCCCGATGTATCCTTTGCGCATGGTTTTCAGCATACTATGAACCGCATTCAGGGGAGAACGCAGTTGATGGGCTGTTTTCTGCAGAAACCATGTCTTGTTCAACTCACTTTTCAAATTTTCAATAAAGATGGCGGTCAGATCGGACATAAGGCTGAAAAAGCGGATATCGCTTTCCAGAAAGGCGTTGGAGGTGTCGCTGTATACGCAGAAAACACCGAAAATCATTTTTTCCACCCGCAGGGGCAGACAGACCATGGAGGCGATGCCTTCTTTTTGCATCTCCTCCGGATACTGAAACTGGTCCTTTTCGTGGATCTGACCCACGGCATATACCGAGCCTTCAATGATTTTGCGGTTGATGATGCTTTTTTCAATATCCACCGTTCCTTTGGCGATATAGTCTCCGCTTAGACCATAAGTGGAAACAAAACGCAATTTCCGCCTTTGATCATCCAGCAGTTTAATGGCACAGGCTTTGACTCCCATGATTTGAGTGCCCTGACGCGTGGCAGCATCCATCAATTCCTGGAGTCCGGTACGCATGCCCATCTCCTTGACCAGCTCATACAGGGCATTGAGTTTCTTGTTCTGAGCTGTCAGCTCTTTGGATACGCTGAGAAGCTCACGCCCTTTGATTCGGAGACTGATTTTGATGGTAGTGGTTAAGGCAGCAGTGACCAGGATGACGGCCGTATCGATGATCAATAAAAACAGGGTTTGCGTGTCAGAGGCTTGAACAACCGAAGCGCTTGAGAACAATACAGGCTGACGGGCGAGCAGTCCAAGGTGCTG
>PNOB01000298.1 GCA_013824585.1 Desulfobacterium sp.
AACTCATGGAGGTGATATGAAAAAAATAGTGCTGTTGTCGCAAGGAAAACACAAGGATCATTTGCTGGTTGAGATGTTATCATTGTTTTTCCCTGAATGTGAAATTCATTTTTCAGAGCCTCCAGATGAAATGCCGGGTTTGTCTTTCAATAAAACCAGATCAAATCAGTGCATAATGATAGAAGAAGGAGAAAACAATGGCTACCATTCTAATCACGGACGATGAAAAAAATGTGCGCGATGTCATGTCAAAAATGCTTTTTATGATGGGACATAAAATCGTTTCAGTCAGTAATGGATTTGAAGCGTTAAGGCTTTTTTGCGAAAATCAAATTGATCTTGTCATTACGGATTTGGATATGCCTGTGATGGACGGTTGGATTCTGGCCGGACGCATAAAACAGAAATCTCCCAATATGCCGATACTCATGGTAACCGGTGATAGATCGACGGTAAAAACTATAGCTGCCAAACATGCACATGTCGATTCGATAATCTACAAACCATTTAAAATTGAGTCTTTGAAGCAAGCCGTTGAGAGGCTATTGTGTTTCGATTGCATACATCAGGTAGAAAAAACGAGTAATATATCATCTGCGTACAATAATGCTTATACATTATAGGAGGTTTTTTATGGCATCTAATTTCAAAATATTTAAACATCAGAATAGCAGTAGCATTCACCTAAAGCTGTCCGGAGATTTTTGTGATTCAATATCTTGAATACGATAAGGAAAAAATGGATCCGTCAATTGGTAACTGGATCAGGGAATGAGACAAAACGTAATCTTGGGTTTGGATGAAAAACAGTATGATAACGACGGACGTCGTTCAAATATTGAAAGGCGTGTGAAGAATTCTCATTCATTTGCTTTTAATAGAAGGCTTGGGAATAGCAGAAGAAATGGAATGGATCGACGAAGAGACCGGCAGGGGGAGTATCTTAGGAGTATTGAAGAGCACAGCCCTATTGAATTGTTAAAATTATTCGAAAAATAAAGGAAAAAGCAATGGCCGACAGAAATCAGATCTATAAGTGTAAAGTCTGTGGAAACATAGTTGAAGTACTCCATGGAGGAGATGGCGAGTTGGTATGCCGTGGCAGTTGAAAAAAATGATCACACAATAGGAGAGCACTTATGATTGACAAAGACGATTTATGTAAAAAAATAAGTAAGTTATATCCGGATATCGGTGAATGCGGTATCGATATCAATGTTGTTTTCGATGAACTTAATGAGCGGTGGGCGGTTGATTTGAAAAAAGGTTCCCATAAACTGAAAACGTATTTGGAAAAAGGGGACGCAGAATCCTGTCTGCAAGGCAAGCAGTGTGTCAGCCTGGGTATCGAGATCAGTCAATTACGAGGAAACATCGAACGAATGTGAGGCATCGATGCTTAAACATTTTTACTTGTAACTCGACATTCAAGTTTATCATCGCTGAAAAGAAAAAGGATTCATTGTGCAGAAAGGGGAGAAGGAGGTGAAAGTTACAAAATACAATAATAAAACGGATTTTTAGTATGGAAAATTTATTTAACCTAAACATACATCCTTAAGAGGAGGATACCATGAGAAAAGAATTGAAGATAATCATTGCAGGAGTATTGTTTCTGTTGGTGCCGGTTTTTGTAATGGCAGGGAGCGTAACGGGCTCCATTCAGGGATTTAACTGTGTAACTCAGGGCAAAGTCTGCCCAATCGGAAAAGAAGATCCGGTTGCAGCCAGTGAGAATGTGTTTGTTCTGCTTGTGGATGCTTCTAAAGGGGATTACTATTTTGTTCCCAACATAGACAGGGCAGTCCTTGCGCGCCATCTCAACACACAGGTAACGGTTGATGGAAATGTGAACAGCAAATGGAAATCAATCGAGGCGACGGACATCTCAAGTGCCGGGAAAAAAGTATGGTCTATAGCAATGCAGAATGAAGTTAATAAAGACATATATGGCGGCCCAGGGATGTAGTTATGAAGGGATTAAGAACAAACCCCCGGCAAATGTCCGGGGGTTTGTTTTTTGTGTGGGAGCTTTCTTTACAATGATCAAAAAGGTTCATATTCTTTTTGCATTTATTTTGCTGGGAACGAGTCTTTTTAACCTGACTGTGGAAGCGGCTGATATTCCGAAAGGTTTGCCACGGGAAGGGGATATTATCTCTGCCTTT
This sequence comes from Desulfobacterium sp., assembly GCA_013824585.1. Classification (GTDB taxonomy): domain Bacteria; phylum Desulfobacterota; class Desulfobacteria; order Desulfobacterales; family SURF-7; genus QZKS01. The sequence continues at coordinate 2,169 of PNOB01000298.1, forward strand.
TCGGTTCCGGTTCCGAATAATCAAACATTTATATCATACCTGATGCTCAAAGAGAGAGGCATTTTTCAACCCGCTGAAATGGATGTAAAGTTGTTAATCATCGAGGTTATGAATGTTTACTGAGCGTCCTGTCAATATATGAGGTCATATATAAATGAATTATTCGCCAGAATTGAGAAAGATACTGAACTTAAAAACAGTGTGAAGATAATCGGAATAGCCGCGGGAAATAATAAAGATGATGTTGCTTTTGAAGAAAAGAAGTACGATTTTCCAATTGTACCGGATGGTCAATATGCATTTCATCAGTTGGTCGGCCAGCCTCCAACCCCTTTTTTTATTTTTGCGCGACCGTATGGTAACGGGCGCCTGCTTGTTTTGGATTCATTTTTGGGAAGACTCGAAGATACAGACAAACTCTTTGCGATGGTTAAAGCCGCTCTAAAAAAGAGTTTATCCAGCTCACCAGTAAAACAAAACAAGAGGCAGAATGATCAAGTGCCGGACGAGCTTGTTATTCCAGTCGAAGACAGTGAATTGGAAAAGATGATCAGCCAGGGCCTGACTGTGAATGGAGAACATGCTGATAAAATAAAAAAAATAAATCTGAAAGAATTGGGAGATGTTTACACGGGTGTCCTGAAGAAATCAAAGAGACAACTATTTGCGCGTGTTGTTGCGCGGAAAATACCATGTGTCGACTGCCAGGATGTATTTTTTATCTACAGCTTTGATGATATGGGCAAATTTTTACAATTTATCCCAATTTCAATTTCAAAACTGGACAATGAAAAATGGGATGAAAAAGATAGAAATAAAATGCAGAATAATTATAAAGGAAAGTCGCTTTTAACAGAGAGGCATTTTAACCCAAAGGTTGATGCCATATCATCGGCGACAATCAGTTCACAAGTAATTTATAATAGTATGGGTGAAACAGAGCTGGTTATACGGAAACTGATGGATATGGGAGTCATTAAAAGATAAATAAATACAAAGCAGCCAATGCTTCTCCGCGGAAAAGCCTGCTGAATAATCCCAAAAGTTTTTTTCAAATACCATTCAAGAACAAAGAGCAAAAGCAGTAGCGAGGGTTTGTATATGTCCTTTCTCAGCCTGGGACAGGGAAAAAAATATGCCCTGTGATTCCACTGGTTCTATCTGGTTCGCCACGGTTCGATATAGGTCGTAAGCGGACAGCTCGATATGCAGGGCAAACTCCAGAACAGCAATACAACTGTTACCATCCATTTCAGCAAGGGTGTGAACCGCATCTTCAAGAGGAATACCGCCTTCCAGGATATCGGCAGCAAGGCTATGAAAATAGGGATCAAAATCATTCGCATCCGCTTGACGTAGTTGTAAATATCCGTACACAGCACGTGCATGCTGCATTTCCGCTTCCCCAAGACGTGAAAAGACGGCTGCAAGTTCGGTATTGGTGTATCGCTTCCGGACTTCGGTATAGAAGGTCAGAGCGCCCTTTTCCAGCCTCATGGCCGTGGATAACAGATTCTCAACCGGGCTTTTCAAATCAAATATCCGCAAGTGAGGAATTCCGGACAACTCCCGGCCTTCCCAGGCATGCATGCCGCCCGTCATATTGTATATTGTTTTGCGGACTGCGCCGCTTTCGGCCGTCAATTTTGCTGCTGCTCCGGAACGGCTGCCGCCGGCACAATAAAAAACAATCTCCCGGTCCTCGGGCAGTTGATGGGGGTTTTCCGCCAAATCACTCAGGGGGATCAGGTGTGCTCCCGGAATATGGCCGCCTTCATACTCCCAGGGTTGGCGCACATCCACGATCAGGAATTCTTTTTCATGACGATCGGCTATATAGGTTTCAAGCTCTTCCGGAAATAGTTTTTCAATCTTGGATGCCATGCCTCACCTCTTTGTGCGTCTTTCAGGTTGAGATTCGCTTCATTAACCGATATGTAATCATCAGAATTTTTAATCCTTTTTTAATATATTGATTGCCGCCCGTTTGACTCTGATTAACATTATGGCATATCCGCCAAAATAAAGGACATCCAGGCTATCCCAGATCAAGCTCCGTCGGAAGCTATGAAAAAAACACCTCGGGTTTAAACGCTCCTTGATAATGTTTCCGGCTTTGTCCTGAATCCAGACCCGGTTTGGAGTAAAAATCCCGGTCTGCCCCTTAAACGGTGTAAATGAAACCCAGGGCTCTTTTGTCCGGATCACGGCCTCATAATGGGCGAATACACCGGCTTGAAACCGCATGGCAAGTGCCATGCCGCCGCAGCGTACGGATATTTTAATGGCATCCACACTGTTCCAGGCATCTGTTCCGCCATGGGCGTCCAAAACACGCTGCAATAACTTGTCCGTTATCATGGGTTTTCTCCCCTAAGTCAGCGAATCGTTATTTTTTTGTGGTTCCAAAAGCCTGACTCTTCCTGTTTTTAATATACATTTTCCTAATTTTCAAATGGATTTAATCTCTTTTAGAACCTGGATGTCAGACCGGCCGGAGGCATTGATTCACAGACAACCAATTTGGACTATCCCAAAATTGCATATTGAGCCGAAAACCCTGATCTTGGCACTTATCAAATGCAGCTATATGCCATAATGGCGTATAGCTGCTTTAACGTATTCATGTCCGGATATTCCGTAAATTTATAACCATTTGATTACATGTGTAATAATTTGGAAGACTAATCCGGCATGTCCTGTGCAATCCCCCTTTGAGGTCTGAACAATAACTCTTGAGTGTAAATAAATTACATACAGTAACCATAGGGGGATAGATATGGAAAAAGCATTTTTGAAAGTTATCTTGTCAGCAGTACTGTTTCTTTTCAGTATTGTGTTTGGATTTTCAAATATCGTAAATGCCCATTGTCAGATACCCTGCGGCATTTATGATGATCATGCAAACATACAGACGATGCTGCAAGATAGTGCAACGATTATGAAAGCAATCCAATCGATCGCGGATCTATCCGGTAAAGCGGATGCGCAATCACAAAACCAGATAATTCGTTGGGTAATGAATAAAGAAAAGCATGCGCAGAATATCATTTTTATTATCAGCGACTACTTTCTCACGCAACGTGTAAAAACCAGTCAAAAAGATTATGTGGAACGGCTGAAAAAACATCATTCCGTTATGATAGCTGCGAT
>PNOB01000299.1 GCA_013824585.1 Desulfobacterium sp.
ATACACTCCCACAATAAAATTCATGGAGGGGTCACCTGGAATGCTGTCATCAATTGAATTATTGATTAATGAAACAGTCTGAATGCCGGTTCCCATAGTAAACGAAACATCCAGTTGTGCTAAATTTTGACCGTAATGACCGGCGCAGAAAATGTACGTGTCTCCTACCCTGGTATAATCATCTGTTTTTACATGCTCATGACCGGAAGCAATAATATCAATACCGGTAACGGCGTTTGCCAGGGTGATATCATCTCCAGACGGCGTACCATTCGGATCAATCACACCGGAATGGGAAAGCGCAACCACAATATGCGCGCCCTGATTGTTTTTGAGGTCATCCACCTGGCTTTGAATAAAAGCGGCGGTATGATCAAATGTGATCGAAGCGGCGCCCGGTGCGTAGAAATCAGCAGTCGGCCCCATCAATCCAATGATTCCGACCTTCAAGCCATTGGCAAGGGTAATGAGTTTGGTGGAGGAGATCACTCCGGCCGCCTTCATGGCTTCGATCCCGTCATCATCGGTTCCGGTTGTATTATCTGTTACCATATTAGTGGCGACAATCGGTACGGTGAAATCCGTGCCGCTGGTTCCCCTTGCATTGTTGATCATCAGGGCGAGTGCTGCCGGGGTCCAGTCAAATTCATGGTTGCCCAGTGTAATCGCATCGTATCCCATAAATTCGAAAAACTGAAATGCAGCCGGATTGTCGACAGTCATGTCATATACGGTTCCCATCAAAAAATCGCCGGAATCAACAAGCATTACCGGCACGCCTACGGCAGCCTTTTGCAGCCGTAGGGAAGCAATTTGTGTTGTCAATCGGGCATATCCTCCCTCGGTTGAATCTTCACTGACCACGCTTCCCGTTCCTCCTGAATTGTCTATGCCGTCTGCCGGACTGTATTGTGCAGATGCGCCTGAACCACTTGCACGGTCATGCAGGTCAGTGGTCTGAAGAATCGTAAACTGGACCGTATCACCGGCTTGGAGTGTGGGGATAACCGCAGCCGCCGGTGGATTGTTTTTCGGCGAATCCGTGCAGCCGACGACAAGAAATATCAATATGGCCGTTGCATATATTATAAGGCTCCTTTTCATTTTTCCTCCATATCGTAAATTGAAAAACTGTTGATTCCTGAATTGTCACACAACCCCTAGAAAGCTGCATCAACACCCAATGCAAATGTAATGGTTGAATTTTCCGTTTTTACAGAAACATCTCCAAATCCAGCCTGAGAGATCATGTTATAGGGAATGGTTTCATCCTTCCAGATGGTCCAGGCCAGGCCGAGGTTCAATTTCACATCTTTTTTCACTTCATAGGCGCAGCCAACACTCAGATTCCAATTATCGGAATATAAAACTTCAAAAGACCCGAGTGTTTCATAATAGCCGGCAATATCCTTCCAGTCGAATTCCGTGTACAGGGCGCCTGTACTCACCTGCAATTCAGGGGTAAGCTGATATGCCAGACCAAGGCCGGAACTCCAGGCATCGCCCGCCATATCAGAAATATCGCGGCCGTCACTTGTTTTTCCCCAATCCGCATCTTTCTGAAAATACCAGCTGAAGTCAACTTCCGTCATGAGTTTGGGCGTAACATCATAGGAAACCCCCATTCCAAATAAAGCCGGGAAATCCCGCTGACTTTTCCCCTTGTATTCAGCTAGACCAAACTCTGCCGGGAAATCATTTCGATTCACTTCTGTCTCAAACTCAAGATCCACCCTGCTTTCATATCGCAAACCAAGATTCAGTTTATCCATCGGTGCAATATTGAATCCAAGTATCGCGCCTAAACCGTCAGCATTGTCTTCCGTATCCAGCTTATACTCATGGGAATTGCCGAGCACATCGGTAAAGGTAGCTCCAGCTTCCAGCGTTTTCGTGGCGCTGATATAGCGTAATCCCAAAGCCAATGACATCTTATCATTCAATGAATAGGCTCCGCCGATTGTTCCGGTAAGATAAGTTGAGGATGCCTCCATATACTCATTGGAGTATCCGGTAAATGCACCGTTTGATCCTAGAACAGTTAACGCACCGATAAAATTGGTACTGATGGATCCATCCGGATAATTGACGACCGCACCGCCGCCCGGAATATAAATACCACTGAAAACCGACCATTTATCTTGTTTGTATGAGGTGTAAATATTGGGCAGGAACCAGTCAACACCATCCTGTTCATGACTTTGCTCTCCCCTTCCCGGCAATCCTAGGTTGTAAGTATGTTTGGGTTTTCGGGATAAGGTCTGGTTGGCGATATTGACATGGAAGCCGTCAGAAAGTTTGGTCAGACCGGCTGGATTATATACCACAATATCGGTAGCATCTGTTGCTGCATTCCGGGTTGGCAGGCGAATCCATTCCGCACTCATATTCGAAAGCTGGTCAATATTTGCAAAAACATCGCCTGCAAAAAAAAGAATGACGGACCATGCTGCCCAAAAAACAAACAATTTTTTCATTCGGTTTTCCTCCTTATCAATCATTTTTTTCATTCCATATCCGGTTACAATATGGACAAATACAGCCGATTCACAGGATCTCATGCCTGCCCAGCCTGAATCATTGTCGATTCTCTAAGCATGAAACTAAGAATTATTGAAACAATCGAAAATAAAAGAAATATGTACATGGAATGGATGATACCGATCTTGTTCATTCCAAAAATAAAAACGATCCCTGAAATCTGACCAACCAGCAGAATCAGGCCCTGGGATGTTGACTCCGGTGAAGGATAGCTGACCTCGGCACTATACTGAAACCCAATCGGTGCACAGGCACCCAAAAGAAAAAAACCAAGAACAAAAGAAGATATCAGGAGGGATGCATATCCGGTCGCAAAGGTTAACCCGACTAATCCGGGTGTCATGAAGACCACACCAATCACCATAAATATCTTTCTTTTGCGAAGTTTGTCGGAAAGAATCGGCAGAATGACAGCACCGATTATTCCGGCAATCAGCATCATCCCTCCGACCAGCCCGGTCTGCTCTGTTGTCAACCCTTTAACCTGGCAGATCTGGTCAATGCAGGTGCTGACAGCATTGAACATGCCTAGACCGATAAAAAAAAGGATGAGGACAATACGCATATCCCGTTGCTTGAAGATAAACCTGAAACCTTCAAAAACCCGAACCTGGTTATCCTGATAATTGTTACCTGCTGGTGAGGATCTTCTTTTTAAAAATACCAGGAGAAGAATTGAAGCGGCAACAGAGATAATTCCATAGGTTAACAGCATTCCATGAAGGTCATATGCACCCTCGGAATCTTGTGTTACAAGCAAAGGCGTCACAATCATGGCAAGAATAATCCCCAGAAACTGGGATAACGTCGCTATCCCAACGGCTGTGGCCCTTTCTTCTATCGGGAACCAACGTCCGGCAACCTTTGTGGCAGCATTCAGGATAAACGGCTGTGCAACGGCCAATCCAATCTGAGAAACAACAATCATATTGTAATTGTGTGCATAGAATCCCTTTAGCATACTGAAAATTCCGATAAGCAATGCACCAAATCCAACGCCTATCCGGATACCAAAAGTGTCAATAATATAGGAAGCCGGTATGCATACCAGAATGAAAACTCCCATAAAAATCATGGAAAGAAAATCAATTTGCAGCGGTGTCACACCGTAAACCAGCCTGGCTTCCCGGGCAATAGGGGCGAAGGTCAGCCACTGCATTTGCATGACTGCATTGATAACAGAAAAAACAAAAAGTATGACCCACCGGTAGCCTGGTGCCTTTGAATTTATTTCATCCATAAAGTCAATCTCCCCTGAACAGACAACCTCGGTTTATCGAATATGGTTTTCCTTGAATTGGAGAGCTAAAACAAAATCGAACAATTAATTTTCTGAGAATTGGCTGAAATATAAAATCTGTTTTTCCAGAATGGTTCTCGTCTGGACGCAAAACCATCTGAAGACAATTTCGAATATTCCTGCCAGTCGCTAATCGCACGAGTCGGCATGGTAAAAATCTGGATTTCCGAGACCAGCATGCCGGATGCAAAAGATAGGGCTCCATCCCGTCCCCTGTTATCATCACTGGCGATTGCCACACCGGCGATCAGATTCACAAGTCCTGCCAATGCATGGGTTTTCCATGAACGACCATATTCTTCCCGATCCGCACAAGCTTTCAGAAGTTGTTCACCTTGCTTCAATTTCGCAAGTCTCTCATCCGTTGTTGCGTCAGGTAATTGTCGTAACCTTTCAGCAGCAGACCATGCAACAAGGGGGTTTACAGCCAGATCACCTGCAGCAAGGAGCCCTGTAATACCGCCGACAATATTATCAAACCGGTCATGCTCCTCATCTTTGTCATCCAATGTGGTCGCCATTCCAAACTGTAAATAGGATGCACCTCCATTGATCAACATCCAGCTATACTGCCAGCGTTTTGCAGCAGTCGTGCCCTTGTCAAGCCTTTCCTGAATAAAATTAATGCGTCGGGAGATTGCTTCATCACGTAATGAGTCTGCAAAAATGGAAACCGGTAAAAACACGAGAACCGTCGCTGTTACAAGACCGGCAATAAGTTTACGATCAAGATGCATACACAGCCTCCTTTCGTCGCTCATTATTTTTTGAATTTAAATTGCACTTATTGGCATAAGCGTTAGCCGTTATCTTCACAAAACAGTGTTTGCTTTTTCAAAATATTTTTTTTGGGCGCCCTTTTTTAATCGAGTGAGCATTCACTCATAAATCTGATTAGCACCTGGAATTACCCTCGTCAAGAATAATTCCTGTTTGCTGTTATGCTGTTCCTCTTGTGGTAAAATTATTCTGGCCATACCGGGAAGTTTAAGTTGGAACAGTTTAATAATATCCAGCTTCAACTCAGACCGGATCGCGGCTGTCTCCGTTTTTTAAAAATTCCTGAAAAGCCAAGGGCAAATTGACTTAATAATCAATGTGTTATGCACTAGGAGGAAATATGGATACTCAAAAATTTTGGAAAATAATTGAAAAAATCAAAGACAGTGAAGAACCCGAAGAGGCAATTAAAAATCAGCTTAATGGTCTTACTCCCGAAGAGATAGTATCATATCAAGAACATTTTGATGCTTTTTTTGAAAAAGCATACCGGTGGGATTTATGGGGGGCAGCATATATTATCGAAGGAGGCTGTTCAGATGACGGTTTTATGGATTTTAGATACGGACTAATCTCGAAAGGCAAAGAGGTATATGAAACCTCCTTAAAAAATCCTGACAATTTGGCTGATTTCGACCTTGAAGATGAAATTTCTAATGAGCTATTTGGCTATTCAGCTTTAGAAG
>PNOB01000300.1 GCA_013824585.1 Desulfobacterium sp.
TTTCCAATATCACGGCACAGATGATTTTCTGGCTGTCGATGTACTCAACGATGTTTCCCGGTTCCATGGCCAGAGACAATAGCAATCGGTTTGAGGAAAGTCAACGGAAGGTAAAGGTTTCTGATTGTGCCCCTGCCAAAGTGGTCAGGGGCATATTATCTGTTTTGAAAAATGTGATCAGACAGGCACTATTTTCCAGACATGGATAAAGGAATGAGAGATGCACCTCTTTTCTCGGCTGTTTTTAACATGAGATCCATTCCGTTTTCAGGTGGAAGGTAATGTTTATCTTCTGGTTTGACAATCATGGACATGGCTTCTGTTGGACAGGATGTCACGCAAAGTCCGCATCCAATACACCGATCCCTGTTGATGGTTGAGATTTGATCCTCGTTCAAATGGATTGCCTGCATCTGACACCGTTCGATACAGAGTTCACAGCCTGAACAAAGGCCTGGATCAACAGATGCCCAATAATTATTGGTTACCTGTTCTGCAGGTTTGGGGAGCTTGTTCAGGGCTCTCAGAACCCCACAACAGTCTCCGCAGCAATTACACATGCCACCCGGGTTTATCATGTTTGCAGGCTGGTGCACGAGACCTGCTTTTTCGCACTGATCCAGTATCGCAATTGCTTCGTCCTGGTCAATCAGCCTGGCCATTTTGTTTTCAAGGTAGTATTCAGCATGGGAGCCAAAGACAAAACAGACCTCAAGCGGTTTGCTGCAACCCTCTTCCAGCAGGTTTTTCTGGGTTCGGCAAATACAGTTGGCAATCGCTATGTTATCTTTGGATTTGATGATTTGACGCGCATCTGAATAATGGGCAACCTTTTGTGAAGCGTCAAGAGAGTGGTTTACCGGTATGGTTCGCAACGGTGGCAGAAATTCACCAAGATTATGCAGGTATGCTTCAGTAAAGTATTCTTCAACCATCTGAGCAAACTCTTTGTCCATGCGGTTGAGTTGGAATTCAAAGGAGCCGATCACAAAAGGGATTGCGGCATAATAGTTTGTCTCCTGTTTTCTTTTTCTGAAAACAAGTCCTTTTTTGGCCATGGCTTCTAAAAGCTCGGTTGTAGCGGCTACATCACGATTTGTCCGTCCGGCTACAGAGGCTGGGGATTCCAGCTGCATGCTCAGATCCAGAAAAAGTTCCGCTTCCTTTTCAGCGTAAAGTTTTTTTAATATCTTAACATCCACACCGGACTTTGCTTCCGGAAATCCGACAGAGTATTGATCCAGTTGTTTGCGCAGTTTTTGATAGATTGTTCCCATGATTTGATGTCCCCTTTCATCAATAGTGAGTCATTTGTTATGTTGCCTTTTTCCCCTGATTCATCACCAGAACACTTCAGCATGAATGATGCCAGATTGGATTGAAGAAATAAATACCAAGTTATTACAAAAATTTAAAATCAAAACAGCACCAATTGTCAATCGTATTTTGAAGGATGAATCCAATCAATCTGACAAATAGTTCAGAAAAAACTGGATAATCGTTCAGTTGCATCGTATATAATGTAGAATAATACAGTTTTGATACCATTAAACCCCATTGAGATGATGATGATGAAAATCAAGAAAGATGTATTTTTTCGGGAAGCGACGCTTCGGATCTGCGGAAATCTGGAAATTGATAAAGCGCTTAGAGAGTTCTTTCTGTTTATCCGGAAGGTGATTCCAGCAGATTATATGAGTTTTATTATTTATCATCCACGGGAAGAAACTTTTGAATCCATAGCAAACGCTTATTCTTCAGGAAGTGATACCCTGTCCGTTACCTTTCCGGTGCCAACGCCATACCGAAAAGGGATCAGGATAGGCCATGCAAAACCCAGAATTACGGTTATCGAGGAGGCCAGGCAGAATAAGGTGGGCCGTCAGATATCAGAGAGTTTCGGGTGGGAAGTGAAGGCTGGAATTTTTATTGAAATGGTTCTGGCAGAGAAACGCATTGGCGCCTTAGGAATATTTTCGAAAAAGAAAATAAAGTACACCACAGAACATGAGGAGCTGTTACGGTTCCTGAATGAACCCCTGGGGATCGCTCTCACCAACAGTCTGCGCTATCGAAGAGTGAGAGAATTAAAAAATCAACTTGTTGATGACAAGCGCTATCTTCAGGATGAGTTACGGCAGATCACCTTTCAAAAAATTATTGGAGAGGATTATGGGCTCAAGGGTGTCATGGATGCTGTTCGTCTGGTGTCCTCATTGAATAGCCCTGTTCTTCTCCTTGGTGAAACCGGCGTTGGTAAAGAGGTTGTTGCCATGGCGATCCACAATGCCTCTCCTCGCCGAAAAGGCCCCTTTATTACGGTAAACTGCGGCGCCATTACAGAAGGTCTTATTGACAGTGAGTTGTTCGGGCATGAGAAAGGGGCGTTTACCGGTGCAATTGCCCGGAAAAGAGGGCGCTTTGAGCGCGCCCAGGGAGGAACGATTTTTCTGGATGAAATCGGTGAACTTCCTCCGGAAGCCCAGGTCCGGCTGCTGCGTGTTTTGCAGAACCGCGAGATTGAACGGGTCGGCAGTGAACATCATATCAAGGTTGACAGCCGGGTGATCGCCGCCACCCATCGGGATCTGGAAAACATGATCCAAAAAGGGTTGTTTCGGGAAGATCTCTATTTCCGGTTGAAGGTATTTCCGATCATGATTCCTCCTCTCCGGAAACATCTTGTGGATATTCCGGCGCTTGTCCAGCATTTTATCCATAAAAAATCACGTGAGATGGCGCTTTCCTGGATTCCTACACTTGCACCAGGGGCTTTGGATGATCTGATGGCCTATCACTGGCCGGGAAATATAAGGGAATTGGAGAATGCGGTTGAACGGTCATTGATTATCTACCGTGATCAACCTCTTGCGTTTCCGGATTTGCAAAAAACCGATATATGCCGGGATCCGGATGTTCCAAAGAACGGGTTTGCATTGCTGGATGCAGTTGTTAAGGAGCATATCCTTCAGGCCTTGAGAGCCAGCAACGGGCGTGTGGAAGGAAAAGGGGGGGCAAGTGTTCTGTTGGGAGTGAATTCCGGCACGTTGCGGCAACGAATGCGAAAACTGAAAATTCCTTTTGGGCGGAAGACAAAAGCACTGTATGCAAGATAGTTTTCGTACCGGGTCTATGCTTCGATATCCTCAATTCCCGGCAGTATGCACTCCTGTGAAGCAGCAATCATGCAGGCAGCGATAAAATATGTGCAGAAAATCAAAATCAGTCCAAACAAGAGAAGTACAACGTATCCCATCATCATTTTTTCCAATCAATATTGTTCAATAAACTCAATTTTCCCGATCGCCAATCAAACACGGTAATGGATAAGTGGTTTTATTTGAAAGGTATCATTATCAATTTTTATTTGGTTTTCATTCCATTTTGCGATCAAGATGGCATAATTCGTAGGGGCAGGCCCCTGTGCCTGCCCTTTGTGTGACCATAAATAGTGTCAACATTAAAGCAAATCGGAATCATTATGATCAGGTTTGAGTTGTGTAAAAAGATATATGTGTATTTCAGCACTGTTCCTTACATGAAGCAGCAGAGCTCCCGCTTGTTTTTTCCAGAAGCATTTCACCGATTCAGCCTGGAACGATCTTGATTGACACACTCCACAAACGCAATGTTGACACAAAAACAGCTTTCACATATGGTCATTCAAAAAAATCAAAATCTTATCCACTTCGCTGATCTTATAATGAAAAATAAAAAAGGGCATATAAAGTCCGTTCCCGTCCGCATACAATACGATATCGTGGGTAAAGGATTACCTGCAGTTTGCAGGGAGATGGGGAGATTTCCTGTCTGAAACCAGACCCAAGAAAAGAGGCTGGGTTACAATAAAAAAGAAGACATCCTAAGCTGTCTGTATTTATTCGATAACAAGTGAACCATTATAGTACATCACAGCAAAAAGGATAAACCTACAAAAAATTATCTAAGGGGTTTTATTTGGCATATATAGCACGATTTAATCAGAATCTTATAGACCATCTCATCGGTGTTGCAGAAAAGATGCGAAGTCTAACCGATAATGATATCTATAGAGAAACAATTGGAATATTACATGATATAGGAAAATATTCAGATGCTTTTCAAAAACATGTTCGTTCTAATAATTTTGAGAATAAACCAGATCATTCATCTGCCGGGGCACAATGGATATTAAGCCTGCTATGTGATCATGCCAAGAAAATCGGTGATGGAGAAATAGGGAGGATAGCTAAATTAATAGCACGCATGATTTCTCATTGTATTGTGGGGCATCATTCGGGTTTGTTAAATGGAATTTCTGTTGGAGAAGGTACATCACTAGAATACCGGCTGATCAAAAGCGTTGAACCTTATTTAGAAAATATCCAACCGGAGATTTCTGAAAGAATAAATTTTTTGGTTAACTTGCTTATGTCTGAGGAAAACTTTGATTATATTTGTCGATGGATTGATTCTGACGGCAATATATCTGGTCGAGATGCCTATTCCCTCCAGTTTGCGATAAGAATGCTTTTTAGTGCCCTTGTTGATGCAGATCGACTTGATTCGGAACAGGCCAGTAATCCTGATCAGTGGAAGACACGGATATCTGTAAAAACAGACACATTCCCGGTCTTGTTAAAAAAGCTTGAAGAACATCTGGAAAGGTTTCCTTCAAATGGTGCTGTCAATAAGGTGCGCAAGGAAGTCTCGGAGCAGTGCAGACAAGCCGCATCTAATAATCCGGGTTTTTTTGATTTAACCGTTCCGACAGGTGGCGGCAAAACATTTGCTAGCCTACGGTTTGCCCTGCACCATGCAATCAATTATGGGATGAGTAGAGTCATATATGTAATGCCTTATACAACCATTATTGATCAAAATGCAGATGAGTTCAGAAAAGTATTGGACCCGGACAATAAGAGTCTCAATGTGCTTGAGCACCACAGCAACATGGAGCCTGAAAGGGAAACACCGGAGAGTGAATTACTCGCTGACAATTGGGCGAGTCCGATTGTTGTAACCACAAGCGTGCAGTTCTTTGAGTCATTATATGCCGCTAAACCAGGTCGTTGTAGACGTCTTCATGCGATAAGGCATGCAGTTATTATTCTTGATGAGGCGCAGTCAGTCCCGGTTCGATATTTGAAGGCGGTAACATGGGCATTGGAGGAACTTGTCACTAATTACAACTGCTCTGTTGTCTTCTGCACGGCCACCCAACCCCTTCTTGATTCAAAGCGTCTTGATGCAGGGGCACCCGATAATCACCGGATTGGAGTTACAAACATTCGCCCCATAATAACGGACCC
>PNOB01000301.1 GCA_013824585.1 Desulfobacterium sp.
ATGATGTGGGAGCGGCTTCCAGCCGCGATATGGCTTTGTTCAAGATATCAATCAAGACAGTATTGTCGCGGCAAGATGCCGCTCCCACAATGGGTGTAATTAAAACCCAACAGTTTTGATTACACCCGGGACGAGCATTGTTGTTGACACACAAACGACTTTTACATATATTCATCACCAAAAACAGCAAGGTCTTATCCTCTATTCGTAGTGAGTTATTTCTCGATCGACGATAACTGGTGACCTGTTCAATCAGTTAACGATACTATCGAATCCATCAATGAAAAGACCGGGATAAATGAAAGCGGCTGCACCGGACACACCTCCACTGAAACGAGCCGATGAGGTTTCTATGCAAGATACTGAAAAATGTGCCCGACAACTGGAAGACTACTTCAAGAATCATATTGATGTTGGCGCTGTTATCGCATACAGTGGCGGAGTGGACAGCGGACTGCTGTCTTATGTCTCACACTTGATCCTGGGAGACGCCATGATAGCAGTTCTGGCGGACAGCCCCTCCCTTGCGCGAAGGGAATATTGCTTTGCTCTTGATTTTATCAAGAAACACAGAATTCCGATTCGAATCGTCCAAACAGAAGAGATGGAAAATCCACTCTACAAAGCCAATAGCGGGAACCGTTGTTATTACTGCAAAAAAGCCCTGTTCAAAAAAATCGGGGAGCTCCTCGGACAATTGGACGAACATGAGAGCAAGGGACCTCGGCCGATATTCTATGGCCTGAATCAGGATGATCTTGCTGATTATCGTCCGGGAATACAGGCAGCGATAGAAGCATCCGTCCTGTCGCCATATATTGAGTTAGGTTTTAATAAAAAGACAATTCGGAATCTATGCGGATATTACGGTCTGGAAATTGCGGATAAACCGGCAATGCCGTGCATGTCCAGCAGAATACCGCATGGTCGAGAAGTAACCCCGGAAAAACTGAATCAGGTTGAAAAGGCCGAGGATTTTCTGCTGGATATCGGCTTTCGGGTGTTGCGAGTCCGGCATCACGATGATACGGCCAGAATCGAGGTACAGCCGATGGATTTTGAACGATTACTCAAGGAACGGAAAAAGATCTGCAAGAGATTTCGTGAATTGGGTTTTCTTTTCATCGCTCTTGATCTGGACGGTTTTCATAGCGGTTCTCTCAACGCGGGACTGACACCGGAAGCCACTGTATAATGAATTTTCAATAAATAAACAGAAAGGATTTTCAAGTGGAACCAAAAACAACCATGCATCCGTCCAAGCTTTACCAGAGCGAACAAAATCAAACTGATGTCATTGAAAAGATAAAAGTTTTAAAAACGACTCTTGGAAAAGACCTGCTGATTTTGACCCATCATTATCAACGTAAGGAGATAGTCGATCTGGGAGATTATGTCGGGGACTCGTTTGCTCTATCCAAAAAAGCAGCCCAGGATGAAGATGCCAGATATATCGTGTTTTGCGGGGTTCATTTTATGGCTGAAAGCGCCGCGATTCTGGCTAGGCCGCATCAAACCGTTCAGATTCCGGATATTGACGCCGGGTGCTGGATGGCAGATATGCTGGATCATGAAATGGCTGAAAACGCGTTGCAGGAGGCAAAGAATGCCATCGGTGATTCAGTCATACCGGTTGTTTATGTCAACTCGGATGCAAAGATAAAAGCGTTTTGCGGTCGAAATGGCGGTATAACATGCACATCATCCAATGTATCCAAAGCGTTTCGCTGGGCATTTGAACAACAAGCGAAAATTTTCTTTTTCCCGGATCAGCACCTTGGACGGAATACCGGGGTCTCGCTGGACATGGATGAAAAAGAAATGCTGGTCTGGCAAACCGGCAAACCGCTTGGCGGGCATACTCTTGAAGCGCTCAGGGCATCGAAAATAATGTTATGGGACGGATACTGCCTGGTACACACCCGCTTTAAAGTCGATCATATAAAAAAAATGAGACAGGATCATCCTGAAGCGAAAATCGTGGTTCATCCTGAATGCCCAAAAGAAGTTGTCCAGGCTTCCGATGCTGTGGGATCAACCAGTTTTATCGTACAGTATGTCCAGTCCGCCCCAGGAGGATCGACGATCGCTATCGGAACTGAAATCAACCTGATAAAACGATTGGCAATTGAACACCCGGATAAAACGATTTTGGCCCTTTACGAATCCCTATGCCCGAATATGTATAAAATCAACCTGTTCAATCTGCTCGAAACCCTTGAAAATATCGGCCGCTCAAATGTGATAACGGTTCCTGAAGATATCAAGGCAGATGCTAAAAAAGCATTGGATCGTATGCTTCATCTATAAAGGTTGAATGCAGATATGACGGAAAAATAGTGTAGACATCATTCAGGATGTGGAACGGATATTTTGGTCTATCAAGCTATTGCAGGACCGAACTCCTTTTTTTGAATATTCCCTTCTGCATCGGATCCTCAAAAAGTTCCGGCAAATAGAATTCATCATAGCGTTGCAGCATACCCACAACATCCAACTGGATGAGGTTTAAAGTTCTGTTCCTGGTGAATCCCAGTTCCTTGAAATGTAAAATACTGTTTTCAGTATGGCACTTAAAGCACTCATGGCCTTGAGGTTTGATCTTTTCATGAAATTTATTTTTTATCCCCTCTCTCATCTCCGGGCTGAGCTTGTCCCTTATCTTTATATAATCCTTGGCCATGGGCGCATCCTGTGTCTGGATCGCAGGTATGAGCTTGCCGGATTCGCCTGATTTGAAAAAGGGTGCTATTTTCGCCAATGGATCCTCACCCATGGAAAGCCAGCCTGTAGCGGGATCGTAACTGGTGCCGTAAAAAGGTCCCTTTGGTTTTTCCTCAAGAGGATTATACCATTTGTAAATAACCGGCACGTCGTCATTTTTTTTAATATGGCAGGTTTCACATACGAAAAACTGGGTATGAATATTCATCAACGCCCGTGTTCTTTTATTTTTGCTATGGGGAAAGTCCGAGTGACAGATGAAACAAACCGGGCGCAAATTTTCAGGCAGCTTTGGCAGTTCGTCGACCGGATTGTGAAAATGCCTATGGATCTCCGCTTCTTCCAGACGCCGGGCCTGGTCCAGCAGCTCTGATTTCTGTTTCTCCGCATACCTGGCCAATAGCGGTCTCAGAAGTCCTGGCCCATGTGGAGACAGCGTCAGGTGGTGAATGACGCCTGCCAAGACAACCATGATCAGTGCAATGAAAACAGCGCCGATGATGAAGGCGATCAATGGATGATTCAATCTTTTGGGCTCTGTCGGCAAGACGTTATCCTTCCTGTTGCAAAGATTCTGATTCTATTTGTTGTAAAAGATTGCGCATATACTCTCTTTCCGCGGGTATTTCTTTGAGGTTTCGGATGTATTCCAGAAAATGCTCCTCTATCTGATGTTCCCTGGTAATCCTGCCTGTCAGAAAGGTCCACTGAACCGGAAATCGGCCGGGTACAAAATGCACATTGGTCCAGTGCCAGAAAGCCAATACAATGAGGGCCATCACAGCCTCATCAGCATGCATCAATCTGGCCAGATCCTGAAAAAAAGTAGAAACAGACTCTGAACCCATTGCCTGGGGCCAAACCTTTCCAATGGTTTCAGAGAACAGTTTTGCCAAAGAATCAGGGAATACCAGCGCTGATCCGGCGGCCATCAAGACAAAACTTCCATAGAGAATCGCTAGATAGTGCAGCTTCTGTTTATACATGAATTTTTCCATCTTGGGTCTATATGGCTCAAGTCCAAGAAAGTATCGGAAGTCATGGATCAAATCAAAAAGGTCTTTCACTCTGGGAATCTGGGTTCTTTTAATATCGAACTCTTTCTTGATCAGTTTGCTGATGGTTCCACCAATAACGGTGACCAGATGATAAGCAGATGCAGCCATCATGACCATCGCAGCGATCCTGTGAATCTGCCTCGCAAGATCAATGCCGCCAAAAAGACCGATAACATAGTGGGCCCAGAAAAGATCACTGAAATATATGGGCACTCCAGTGGCGGCCAAAATCAGAAATGTCACAAAAATAATGAAATGCTGCGTGACGATATGAGGCGAATAACGTGGTAGATCCCCAAAGGGATTCGATGTTACATGCTTGTATATATCCCTGGGTATTCGCCCGACACCTTCGACTTCGGTAAAATAGTCTTCGTTGTCAGACCTGCTCTTTGAAAAAATCGCTGCTATTTTCGTAACCACTCTGGAAGAAGATGCCATGACGCCTGCTATTGTTTTCCTTTTTTGGATTTGGTTTTTGACCGTCCCTGCCAGCTGGTGCCCCGCCTAAACAAAAAACGGATGCCGCTTCTACGCCGGCCTATGGTTTCGAACAACATTAAACCCATCAAGCTGATGACAGATCCATATAATGCAACCCTCAACACCAAATTCATGCCATAAATTACGATGTTTTCCTTATGATCAACACTTGGATGGACGGCAATTTTTACAAACCAGTCATTTGTCTTTTTATGGCACTGATTACAGGTCTTGGCCAAGTTGTCGGGGTGAATCGTTGCCCTGGGATCGTCCTTTCCATAGATATCATGCAGGGCATTGGAACTGTGGCAACTGATGCAATCCGCCGCTTTCTTTGAACCCAGCCGGACCAGCTTGCCGTGTATGGACCGGTTATAGGATTCCACGGCTGCCAGTGCTTTGTCGGAAACATTCAATTTTTTCAATAACGCCGTATCTTGATGGCATTTGGCACATAGTTGCACGATATCCTGTGGTGAGCGGGAGGCCTTATGGCGAAGCCGATGGGTGATATGTTTATAGGCGAGCACCACACCACTCTGCGGGTGACAATTGGAACAACGGGTCAGGGTCTCCTGAAAGGGAACGTTCTCTTCAGGCATGACTGTGTAAACCGGATTGAGATGGCAGAATTTACAAATAGGTTTGGCGCGCTTTACTTCGTCCGTATCTTGGGTGCGAATACCATGAATGCTTTGGTTGAATATCCCGACAATTTTTTCATGGGAAAAGGTTTCCTGGGAAAAGGGTGGCTTTATGTGGCACTGGGTTGCGCAATTGACTTCCTGGGCGACAGGATCATGCGGTATCTTGGTAATGCGAGTATGGCAATCGCGGCATTCGATTTTGCTGTGCACACTGTGACTATAGCTGAGTTCATCAACGTGATAATTCCAGCGCTTGCCGTTTTCATCGATTCTGCCTATGGACCGGTGCTTGTGACACATAAGACAGTTATCTTTATCAGCAGCATTTACAGATAGAC
>PNOB01000302.1 GCA_013824585.1 Desulfobacterium sp.
AGCAAATTCCCTGCTGACATTCTGAAAATTTGTGAATATTGTATCTTCGCTGATTTGATCCATGGCCTTCAGCGGCGGATACATAACCGTGATATGATAGTTTTTTGGATCTCTCCGTATTCCGGCTCGCCATATCTCTTCCAAGCCGCTTTTTTCGATAACTTCAATGGCTCTGCGGATTAAAACTGTTTTCTCTTTTTGAAGGTTGCTGTTCATTTTTTGATTCCACTTGTAATTGAAATCCGTTTGTGAGTCAAGAATTTTGTGAAAACAGTATGTTGAATCAGCATCCCTGGACAATCTTACCTGTTTTAAAATGAAAACAACTTGACAATTATTTTATTGTCATTTATTTTAGCAATAAAATAATTGTCAAAAAAGGAGACGCCATGAAAATTCAAGCCGGACCACCTGTCAGGGGGGAAAATTTTTTATACAGGGAAAATATCATTCATAAAGCCTGGGAGTTGATTGAATCCGGAAACCATATACTGATTGCTGCGCCCCGGCGAGCTGGAAAAACATCTGTCATGTATTATTTACAGGACAACCCCAAAGACGGCTTTGATTTTCTTTTTCTGGATACGGAATCGATAAACAATGAAAATGAATTTTTCCGAAGGATCGTCAACAAAGTGTTGAAGGCCGGTGCGATTAAATCTTCTCAAAAGATTTCCGCTTTTCTAAAAAAACATATCCCCTCAATTCAGAAAATCGGCCTGGAGGGGATAGAATTCGGTGTAAAAGAAGACCTGAATTATTTGGAACTTTTAGGGGAAATTTTAAAATCCATTTCCGACGATAAAAACAAAATCGTGATTATGCTGGATGAGTTTCCTCAAACACTTGAAAATATCATCAATGATGAAGGTGAGGCAGCCGGGAAACATTTTTTGTTCAGTAACCGGGAACTGCGACAGGATGTTGAAGTGTCAAAAAATGTCCATTTTATTTATACAGGGTCCATTGGCCTTGAAAATATTGTCAGCAAGATGAATGCGATAAAATCCATCAATGACTTATCCCGACTGATCGTGATTCCGTTATCTACTGTTGAGGCCAAAAACCTGATAAGGCTGCTTTTGGAAAATGTTGACTTTGATTTATCTGAATCCCTTATCGACCATATTCTCCAGAAGATAGAATGGCTCATCCCGTATTATGTTCAGTTGATTGTTCAGGAAGTAAAAGAATTGCACCGGGAGGAAAAGGTAACGGATGTTACAGAAAAAGTGATTGACCGGGCATTTGAAAAGATGCTGACGCAAAGGCATCATTTCGAGCATTGGCATACAAGGCTTCGCGCAATGCTAAAAGGCGATGAGTACAATTTTTCAAAAGAAATTTTAAATATCCTATCTGAAAATGAAACGATTCATTCAAATGAAATTTTCAATATTGCCGTAAAATACAAGCTTGAGAACATCTTTAAAGATATTATCGGTTCCCTGGTTTACGATGGTTATATCAACAACAATGAAGATCGGATGGTCTATCGATATAATTCTCCGATATTAAGAATGTGGTGGAGGCAGAATGTCGCAAATTGATTTACCCAAGATTTACAATCCGGCAATCCAGACGAAACAGGAGCTGATTGATAACTTCGTTGTCCGGACAGGGCTGTTTCAGGATATATTAAATGATATTAAAACCTCTGAAATGAAGCATCCTGAACAGCATTATATCATTCAGGGGAGCCGCGGACAGGGGAAAACAACACTGCTGCTGCGGATTGCCTATGAGATCCAGAATGACCCGCAGCTCAGCAAACGGCTGATCCCGGTTATTTTTAATGAAGAGCAGTATAACATCAGCCGGTTGTTTAAACTCTGGGAATCCATTGCCGAATATTTGAAGGAATCCGGCGACATGCCAGACCTTTATGATCAAATGCAGAATCTTAAGTATGATGATGATTATGAACGCCGGTGCTTTGAATTGATAGAAAAGGCTTTGATTGTCCGTAATCAAAAAATGATCGTATTTATCGATAATATTGATGAGCTGTTTGCAAAGTTTTCAAAACAGGAACACCATCGGCTCCGGGAGGTGTTTATTGAATCGGCCGAGCTTCGGGTGATCGGCGCGTCCTCCATCAGTCTTGAGTTTCATAATGACTATGGGAAACCGTTTTATCAATTTTTCAAGATGCCGTATCTTAAGGGCTTGAGCATCGATGAGACCCGGAATTTGCTGTTGGGACTGGGCAGACATTATCAAAACGACCGCGTTAAAGATATTGTTGAAAAACAGCCTGGAAGGATTGAATCATTACGCCGGCTGTCCGGCGGGGTGATCCGGACCATCATCATTCTTTTTGAAATTTTTGTGGATGATGAAAACGGCAGTGCATTTAAAGATCTTGAGAAAATACTGGACAGCGTAACACCGCTTTACAAACACCGGATGGACAAGCTCTCTGCCCAGCAGCAGGAGATTGTCGATTTTATCGCGCTGAACTGGGACGCCGTCAGTGTGAAAGATATTGCCCGTAAAACAAAAATGGAAAGCAAGGCAGTATCTGCCCAGCTAGGGCAGCTTGAAAAATACAGTATCATTGAAAAAGAAAAAACAAACACCAAGAACTATTTATACAGAATCCAGGAACGGTTTTTCAACATCTGGTATCTAATGCGCCTGGGGAGAAAGTGGGATGAAAGAAGGGTCCGGTTTGTGGTTGAATTCCTGCAAATCTGGTGTGATGAAGGAGATCTGGAAACCCGGGCCAACCGGCATCTGGGTTTGTTAAAACAAGGCAAAAACAATCTGGCATATCTGTATTTTCAAAAGAAAAAGAACCGGGATGAAGCGATTGAACTATCGAGAAAATCATACGAAAAAGAAAAAACTCCTGATAACGCTCATACATACTCCATGATCCTGTTGTGGGATAATCAGATAGAAGAAGCAGTCCGTATTGCCGGAGAATTTTTGAATGATTTGGAATTCCTTGAAAAATATACGCAAGATGTTATTGCCTTCATGCTGCTTCTGATGGCCAAAAAACAGTATCACCTTGCGTTGAAGATGTTTGAAGAAAATCCCCATAGATTTATAGACCGCTTTAAGCCGGTCTATTATGCATTAATGTTCTTCATGAAAAAGGACTTCCCCAATGAATATTTAAAAATGGGCGGGGAACTCAAGGAAACTGTCGACGAAATTATTGCATCGATCCAACAATTGGGAAATGACTATCAATGATATTACATTACAGATCAAAGAATGACAGCAAACCCTTTAATGATCTGACAAAGCGGAATAATCCTGTTGCGTTTCCACAAGCGATGCCATAGGCTTGCAGCAAGTAACACGGATCATCTTCACAACAGGTGATGCGTATTGAAAGGAAACGATTATGGGAATCCAGGAAGACCGGTATGTTGAATGCTTTTACGCCAAGTATAAAGGGCGGGTGGCCATCGGCGTCGGATATGCACAGGATATGGTGGAAATTTTTCCTTTTGTGTTGGAGGATGAGGGCGGAAACGCACTCGGCATCATTGCAATGGCAACGCTGTCGAATGATCAGATCAACTCCGTACACATTTTTCATCTGAGTGCGTTCAGACCCAATGGCGGTAATGGAACGAAAATACTTGATATCCTCTGTATCAAGGCAGACCGGTTGAATGTGACATTGAGTCTGAGCCCGATTCCTTCACCCAATGGAGAAATCCGTCAGATGAACAGCGCCCAGTTGATCCGCTGGTATGGGAAGTTTGGTTTCAAAGGTGATTCACTCCTGTGCCGTGTACCGAAAATTTTTTAACCTGTCCGATATGCCCGATTGCAGGTACTTCAGAACAGGATGATCGAATAGTTTATTATTCAGACACCGTAAGCCCACCCATTACGTGGTAGTCATACTTTCCATTTTCATAGTTGTAGTAGTATCGGATTTCATACTTTCCGGGAGCAAGACCTCCTAAGGTAATTTTCCCCTCTTTCAATCCTGAGCCTGAATAGGCATAGGTTTGATAATAGTTTTCCGGTTCATCCGGTAGTGCAATGGATATCCAGTCATAATTGTTTCCGGGGAAATTGGAAAAGGACAATTCAATCTCTTCGTAAGGGGCATATACTTTTTTATTGGGTACTACATCCGCTCCGGTTTTTGTTGATTTTTTAATGGTTGTTCCGGTTGCACTTGCTGTTAAGGCTGTACTTGCTGCTTGGCTTGTTGCTTTTACTGCTCCGGTTGCGCTTGCGGCGGTTGTTTTATTTGCTGTACTCACAGTTGTACTTGCAGCTCTTTTTTTATCTGTGGTGCTTGCAGCCCTTGTTTTCTGGGCTGTGCTTGTTGTAGTATCCACTGTGGTGCTTTCAGTCTTTGTTTTTTTGGGAGTGCTGACGGTCGTCTTCTTTTCCTGGTCGGCTATATCTGTTGAATCAGCGACGGGTTTCGGAACAGATTTTTTCTTTTTAATCCCGGATATTTCTGCTGTCTGACTGCTTGTTCCGGTCAATTTCTTGCAGAACAGCCGGGTTGCCTCCAATAATTGATTTTCATTGGCAGCCGACTGGTTTACGGCAAACTCAGCGATTCCCTTTTCAATATCAACAATCCTTCCACTGATGATAATGGCATCTCCCAGTTGCATCACTGTTCCGATGAGGATTTTCTGAGCAGACAGCAACTCACCCATTTTGATGGCATAGGCATCATTGATAACGCCGGTCTGCTGAATGCCCTGCTCTTTAAAGACCATATCCATCTGATTCCGTTCAATGACCGTATACACATTGGTATTGACGATTTCCGTCCGGATCAGCTCCGAGATTCGGAGGGCTTTTTCCTTGGAGATTCCGTCTGCCCGGAAGTCCATGACGGCGATTCGGTTTTTGGCCGCCATTGCTGTGGCAGGCAACAGGTGGAAAAGAATGATGATGAGGGCGATTTTTTTTAGAGAGGCCATTTTTTTTCCTAAAAACAGGTTAATTTTTTGTATAGTTTTCCCACAATTCTGCGGCTTTTTTCTGGCTTTCCGCAATCTGCTTGCTTGTTAATTTGGGTTCAATGACAAACAGGTTGTGTATTGCATCCTTATGTCCCTGTGCAGATGCCAGGCTGTACCAGACATATGCTTCGATCATGTTCTGGGGAACCCCCTTGCCTTTTTCATATACAATGCCAAGGTTATATTGTGCATTGTCATGTCCCTGTTCTGCGGCTTTTAAAAACCATTTGATGGCTTCCTGATAATTCTGGGGTACACCATCTCCGTTCAGATACATGACGCCCAG
>PNOB01000303.1 GCA_013824585.1 Desulfobacterium sp.
CAATATTTTAAAGGATTATATGAGACGGTTTATTGATGAAGACCTCACACGCTGTTTAACGCTCTATCTCAGAGTGTAGGCCGGCAGATAAAATATGCCCGACTTGGCGAAGGCTATTTCAACCCGACCCTGAAAAAAGCGTTCGAAGCGCTCTGCCTTTCGAATGTGGTCCGTTAAATTCCCTCCGCCGATCCTGCCGGGCTGCCGCTGGGAGCCAGGTCGTCGGCAAAGATATTCAAAGCGCTGATGCTGGATATCGGCCTGATGCGGTATATGTCGGGAATGCCTTCTGACGTGGAATACGCCAGAACCGATCTGCTCGCCATCTACCGCGGAGCCATGGCAGAGCAGTTCGTCGGCCAGGAGATGACAGCTTCTCAAAATGAAAATCTGTATTATTGGAGCAGACCTGCAAAAAGCAGTTCCACCGAGGTGGACTATCTTGCGGTGCTGGAAAGCACGGTTCATCCGGTTGAGGTAAAAAGCGGCGTATCCGGCAGCCTGAAGAGCCTGCACCTTTTTCTTTCCACCTACCCGAATTGCGGAAAAGCCATGGTCTTTTCCACCCGGCCATACGCTGACCTGCCGGAACAAAAAATCACTTTCATGCCGTTGTATTGGGCATATTCGGTAACGAAAAAGAAAATTTAAAAACATGACCGCCGGTGCCATAATATGCAGGTTTCTACTCACCTTGAAAAACAGGTTCCCGTTTTTCAAGAAAGGCTGTGAATCCCTCGATGACATCTTTTGATTCCCGGACAACAGCGCTTCCCTGGGCTTCAACATCAAGACCTTTTTCAAGCCCCTGGTAAATGCCGGCGGTCATTGCTTTTAAAACACAGCTTACGGCAATTGGCGGTCTTTTTGCCAGCTTTTCGGCAAAGACAAGGGTTTCATCCATGAGCTTTTCAGGCACGCAGATCTGGTTCACCAATCCGATTTCAAGGGCCTGGGCAGCCGAGAGCCGTTTGCTGAAGAGGATCATATCCAGCGCTTTAGCCTGTCCGATACATCTCATGAGCCTTTGTGTTCCTCCCCATCCGGGAATGATACCCAGATTCAATTCCGTAAGGCCGATGAAGGATTTGGGCGAGTCGGCCATGATTCTGAAATGGCAGCACAGGGCCAGTTCCAGTCCTCCGCCAAGCGCATGACCGTTAATGGCAGCAATCACCGGTTTTGCGATTTTATCGACTCTTTCCCACAATTCACAGCCTTTTGGACCGGTTTTGTGGCCATTGACATGATCATTGACATCAAATCCCGCAGAAAAGCACTTCTCTCCGGTGCCTGTCAGGATGATGACACGCAGGTCTTTATTTTTTTCCACTTCATCCAGAATTGTTTCCAGATCCAACATGGCTTCATAGTTCCAGGTGTTGGCCGGTGGCCGGTTGATGGTGATGATTCCGATATGGTTTTCTTTTTTGAATAGAATATTTTTCAGATCCATGGAATGCTCCTTTTTCACTCTTTGATATTGCATAATTTTTTTGCATACGCTTGTTTTTCTTTCATGTTTACCTGGCGCGAAATCATGATCCGCTGGGCCTGGGGTGATCCTGCTCCGTGCATGGATTCGGTGAGATAGCCGACCGCAGCTGTCCCGAGTGTCAGGTTTTCAATCAGACGAAGGATTCGCATGCGGTTTTCCGTAGGGACATCTTTTGATCCCTGATAATATTTTTCCAGCCATTTCCCGATTTCCGGGGAACGGAAATCCGCTTCCGAGGGAAGCGTGACCATCAGGCCGCCTGCAATATCCTGGGCCAGGCGTGCAATCTCATATGGAAAACGGGTGACATTCTGTTTGGAAACATTGGCCAGAAGCGTATTGACACAATAGGTTCCGCTGGGCTCCTTGTGCCCTTCAGCCGCGCAGGACAAGGAACCGCAATACAGGGTTTCATTCAACTGGTTCATTTCAATAATTTTATCCTTGATATGGGAAGCCTTGAGTGTGCCGTTGTATTCGGCAATAGTCTGGGAAGCCCCGATCAGGACATCTCCCACACCGGTTTTACAGGCATAACTCTGCCGGTGATAGGATGCGAATTTTTCAACCAGCGATCCTGCAAAATCATACTCCTTATACATGAACACCCGGTCCCAGGGAACAAACACATCATCGAAAATGACCAGCGCTTCATGACCGCCGTATGTCGGGTTCCCGGTATCCATGGGATTGTCTTCCAGTTTACGGGTATCACAGGATTGCCGGCCCATGATATAGGTGATTCCCTTTGCATCGCTCGGCAGGGCAAAGGATATGGCATAATCCTGATCTTCTTTTTTCATGGAGATGGTGGGCATGACGATGATCTCATGGGAATTGACCGCACCGGTCTGGTGTGCCTTGGCGCCCCGGACAACGATTCCATCCTTTCTTTCTTCAACCACATGCAGATACATATCCGGGTCCGGTTGACCGGAGGGGGGAAGGGACCGGTCTCCTTTTGGGTCGGTCATGGCGCCGTCGCAGACCAGATCGTTTTCCTGTACAAAGGATAGATATTTCAGAAAGCGTTTGTTGTAGGAGGTTCCATACCGGGCATCGATATCGTAAGTGACGATGGAAAGCGCATTCAGGGAATCCATGCCGACACAACGCTGAAAGCAGCAGGCTGTGTGTGCTCCCATCAACCGTCCCATTCTAGTTTTCTGGATCAGGTCTTCTCTGCTCTGGTGGATGTGGGTGAAGCGGTTGATTCTTTTCCCGGTCAGATGAGAAATGGCGGTCATGATATCCTGGAATTCCGGATGAGTTGCCATCTCATATGTTTTGGCCACTGCATTCATGGATGGGCGGATCATGGGATGATCCACTGGATTTTCGATTCTCTTGCCGAACATGTAAACAACCAGGTTCAGCTTTCGAAGACTCTCTTCATATTGCACTGCTGTCATCATGGGACGATCTCCTTGCACCATCAAAGCATGCATCTTTGCTGCTTTTATTTCAGAAACAGGTTTCAAGGCAGAACAAACAATCCTGTGTGAAATAAAACAACTTTGAATGAATGATATTCTATATAGTAAAAAGCAGTATGGAGCGTCAAGCATTTTCCAAAAAATAAATATAAATCATACAATAATAAATAGTTAGTAAAAATAGCCGTAAAGCACCAACTATTTTTTTAAAAATTATTTTATAGAATATTGTTCAAATTTTATTGAATCAAACGGATTTTTTGTTTATGGTACAAAACCAGTCAGAGATAATCGGGTGCATTAAAAGTGTTGGGTTTCGACAACCCAATCGTTTTGATTGCTTCCATTGTGGGAGCGGCATCTTGCCGCGACAGTACTGTCTTGATTGATATCTTGAAAAAAGCCATATCGCGGCTGGAAGCCGCTCCCACATAATTCGATTATTCAACAGTTTTGATTACACCCGAGATAATCTGGGAAAGGGCCCTGAAGTGACATCGAAAAAACAGCACATACTGGATGCAGCCGTATCCATCATGTCCCGGAAAGGAAAAGACGCAACCGTTTCGGAGATCGCAGCCGCCTCGGGGGTCACGGATTCGGTTCTGTATCATCATTTTAAAAACAAGGAGGATCTGCTGTTTTATTCTGCGGGAGCATATCTGAAAACCGGACTACAGGAACTGAAGCAGCATCTTCAGGGGATTTCCGACCCGATCAGCCGCCTCAGGAAGTTTATCTGGTTTCAGCTTGATTATCATGACACCAATCCACAGTATGCCTATTTCACCATTTTTGAATGCCGGTCAAAAAAGAATTTTTTCCACCATGAGGCGTTTGGTTCCTTTCGCCAATGGACAAGGATTCTCAGAGAGATTTTTGTCGATGGCATTCATGAAGGGCTGTTCTCAAAAGAGCTGAACACCTTTGTGCTTCGGGATATGGTATTGGGATTGCTGGATGTGGAGAATATCATGTTTTTTACAAGCCGGCCCGGAGAAAAGGCACAAACAGATCTGGACGACATCCTTGAATTACTGCTCCCTATGCTGACATCAAGGCCCCAGGCACAAAATGAAAAAGCACACCGGATGGTAATTGCAGCAGAGGCCCTGTTTGCACAAAAAGGATATGACAAGGCCACGATTTCGGAAATATCAAAGATCGCCAATGTGGCCGAAGGCACGGTATATGAATATTTTCAAAACAAGGAGGATCTGCTTCACTCTGTGTTTCAATACCGGTTTCAGGGGCATCTGGCTTCTTTAGGTGAACTTTTTGAAATCAGAACGCCCTTGCGCAAACTCAGACGGTTCATGCGGTACCATTTTTCCATCTATCTGCATCAGCCGGATTTTGCCAAGACCTTTATTCTGAATGGAATCTTTAACCGTCGATTTTATCAGACACCGGCGTATGCTGATTTCCAGAAGTATATGGATTTTCTGGATCCGATTCTGGACCAGGGGAAGAGGGAAGGCCATGTCCGGCCTGCTGTCAATAACCGGATATTTAAAAATCTGTTTATCGGTGCATTCAGCCATATGGCGCTTCGCTGGCTTTTTGTGGATCAGAACTCCCGGATCGACAAGACAAGCGAGATCAATAATGTTATTGAATTTTTAGAACGGGCGGTTTCCGTGTCCATTTTGCGGTTGTAGGGGCAGGCCCCTGTGCCTGCCCTGTGTGTGATCACATATATTGTAATTTTTTGTCATTCCAGCGAAAGCTGGCATCCAGATAGGAGAAGAAAAAATGGAGAATTCTATACCTAGAGTAAATGGTCCGGCAGATTATACAGACGAGATGTCGGATAAACGGCTTGCCTTTATCAGAGAAAAGACCGGTGTTAAAGCTTCGCATATCCGCAAGTATTCGTTTGACCCTGCCAGACTTCAGGGAAATATCGAAAATTTTGCCGGTGTTGCCCAGGTTCCCATTGGTTTTGCCGGCCCTTTGCTGGTTAACGGAGAGCACGCACAAGGAGAATTCTATGTGCCGATGGCCACCAGCGAAGGAACCCTTGTGGCAAGTTACAACAGAGGCATGAAAGTGATCAAGGAGAGCGGGGGAGTGAAGACAACCGTTGTCGATGATGCCATGCAGCGCGCGCCGGTATTTCATTTTCTGGATGCCCGGGAGGCAAGGGATTTTGGAATCTGGGTAACGGAAAATTTTGAAAACATCAAGGCAGCGGCAGAGAGTACAACATCATCCGGAAAATTGAGAAATATCGAACAGTATCCGGCAAGCAAGATGATGTTTCT
>PNOB01000304.1 GCA_013824585.1 Desulfobacterium sp.
TGATATCGTAAATATAACCGGTTTTTGTGTAAAGATGGTTGATTACCCCGATTTTCCCGCCTTCGATTTTGTATCGGTCATGGGTTCGTCGCATTGAAAACGGTTTGTACAATGTCATGGCTGATTTCCTGTTGCGATGTTCATTGCAAAATGGTTATTCGGATCGATCTGTCGGGTTGTCGGATCAAGCCCCATTCACAGAATTTTACGATGTTTTTCCGTGTGTTTTTTCCCTGAGCTCTGTCAATTTTCATGGATAGAAGGCTCATATCGGAAAAATTGAAAAATCGCAATATCATTTTTATGAATAGTGCTAAATTGCGAAAAGGGCTGATCGGTTGCGATCAGCCCTTTTGTGATTCGGAACCGGATTGGAGGCTGCCTCATATCCGGTTTTGAATCGAATGAAAGGACATGCGCTACAGTTTTGGGGAGTCGTTTGATTATGTTTCGTATTTAAAAGAAAGATTTACCCGGGTTCTGTAGGCGATGACTTTCCCATTTTCAATCCTCATATCCATTTTCACCACATCTGCGATTCTAAGGTCTTTCAGCGTTTTCCCTGCTGTTTCCACTGCATTTTTTGCAGCAGCTTCCCATGAAACATCGCTTGTACCGACAAGTTCAATGATTTTATAAATACTGTCACTCATTTTGAACCTCCCTTTGTGTCAAGAGGCTGTCCTGTATACATCCTTCCATAAGGATCTTGTTACAAGTCAGCCAGGTTAGTACTGCTTTTGTTCTGAACACTTTAAACGGGCAAGATATCAAAAAAAATAAAAAATTTTTCACACTGGCCTGAAAACGTGCTGGAATTTTTTTTCGGGTGGATGGATTGACCGATAGTAGGATAATTTTTAATTTGTGTCAAAGGAAATACAAATTCCTGTATTTTTTATTTGCCTTGGTCCTTGCTTCGGGTATAACTTGTGACCGATATTTTTGAATCGCAGGTCAGAGGGGTGTTTAAAATACAGATTTTGATTTGAATGCGAATGATATCGGGCAGCATTACCGCATTCAGGGGGAATAAAATGAAATTAGGCATTATCGGTGCGTCTGGCGCCGGGAAAAAAACGATTTTTGAGGCTTTGACAAAAAATACAGCAGGTGCGGGGCATTCGGGTGAAGCTCAGATCGGCACCATACCGGTTCCGGATGAACGGGTTGATATTTTAAGCAAAATGTATAATCCCAGAAAAACAATCTATGCTCAGGTGGAGTATTTTCTGCCTGGCCGTAAATCAACAAAAAATGATCCGCATGTCTGGAATGAAATCCGCGACTGTGATGCTCTTATCCACGTTGTGAGGAATTTCAAAGGGTTTGGAACCGAAGATCCAAAACCAAAGGCAGATATTCTTGAACTGGATCAGGAGATGATATTTGCAGATCTTATTGTGGTGGAGAAACGTCTTGAGCGGATTGAGCTGGATAAAAAGAGGGGGAAAAAAATAAATCCGGAAGAACCGTCTTTGCTGCAGAGGTGTCTGGAGTGTCTGAACAATGAAAAACCCCTGAGAAATGATCCGGAATTGGCTTGTGCGCAGGTTTTGAGGGGATTTGCATTTGTTTCGGCAAAACCGGTTCTGGTGCTTTATAATAATGATGATGAAAATGCAGATATGCCGGATTCCGGCGTTTTGACGGGAACAGACAATTATATGGTGATTCGCGGGAAACTGGAGCATGAGCTTTCACAGATGACTCAGGAAGAAGCAGAAGAGTTCCTGGCAGAGTTTGATATTACCGCATCTGCCATGGATCGGGTGATTAAAAGGTCTTATGAGATTCTCGGGCTGATTTCATTTTTTACTGTAGGAGAAGATGAAGTCAGGGCATGGACCATTAAAAGCAAGACAGAGGCTGTTGATTCAGCAGAAGTGATCCACTCGGATATTAAAAAAGGGTTCATCCGGGCAGAAGTTGTTGCCTACAATGATCTGATGGATGCAGGCAATTATCAGGAAGCCAAAAAAAGAGGAACGGTTCGCCTGGAAGGAAAAACATATATTGTACAGGATGGGGATATTATCAATTTCCGATTCAATGTGTAAACTATGCTGCGTGAACTCTCCATACGAAATTTTGCCATCATCAATGATCTGAATGTTCTGTTTTCAGAGGGCTTAACCGTTTTAACCGGTGAAACTGGTGCTGGGAAATCGATTATCATCAATGCGGTCAATCTCCTGCTGGGAAGCCGCGCAACAAGTCGATTGGTCCGAACCGGCTCGGAATCTGCCGAACTGGAAGCGGGTTTTGATGTAAAGCCTGATGGGAACATTGCACAACTGATGGAATCGCAGGGGTTTGATCCCAAAGAAGGGCTGATTGTCCGGAGAGTGATAGCAAGGAATGACCGGCATAAGGTATTTATCAATGGCCGTATGTCAACGATGCAGCAGCTTTCGGACATCACGGAGAATCTTGCCAGCATTTCCGGCCAGCATGCACACCAGGGACTTTTAAAGGAGGATCAGCATTTACAGATTTTGGATCAGTTTGGTGGGTTGTTGAAGCAGCGGGAAGCAGTCTTCCGGAATTATCATCAGATTCTTCCCCTGATCAAGAAACTGGAGCAGTTGAAAAATAACAAAAGCAGGCAGCAGGATCATCTTGAATTACTGGCCTTTCAGAAAAAAGAGATCCAGGATGCCTCTCTTTTTCTCCATGAAGATGAACTATTGGAAACGGAAAAGAGAAAACTGAAAAACAGCGAACTCCTTTGCAAGTCCCTGTATCAGGTTATCGAGATTCTTTATGATGGGCAGGGGTCTGTGAATGAGCGTCTGGTTGAAACCGGAAAACACCTGGATCAGGTCAGCGCCATTGATCCCAGCCTCACGGAAAAATCAAAAAAAATCGGGGAAATCGTTTTTGGATTGGAGGATATTACAGGAGAACTCCGGCAATATGCTCATACCATTGAAACCGATACCG
Organism: Desulfobacterium sp.; assembly: GCA_013824585.1. Taxonomy (GTDB): domain Bacteria; phylum Desulfobacterota; class Desulfobacteria; order Desulfobacterales; family SURF-7; genus QZKS01. The sequence goes on from PNOB01000304.1 coordinate 2,947, forward strand.
GCCGTCTTGAACAGGTTGAAGATCGGCTGGATGCGATCACCCGGTTAAAGAGAAAATATGGCGGATCCATCGAAGCGATCCTGGCCCATCTGGATCTGGTGGAAAAGGAATTGCAGGAAGTCGGCAACCTGGATGAACAGATGGATGAAACAGAAAAGGAACTGATCCGGCTTCATCAGGAAACGATCGGTATTGCCCAACAGCTTTCGAAAAAAAGAAAACAGGTTGCCCGGGACCTGGCAAAGAAGGTTGAAAACGAACTGTCGGATTTGAAAATGCCGCAGACTGAGTTTAACATTCTTCTGGAGCCTGTTCCATCAACAGCAGGAACAGCCAGCTATCTGTCGGATGATGGAAAACTGCTTCTTGAAACCGGATTTGATACCGCACGGTTTCTGATCTCTCCCAATATCGGGGAGTCCATGAAACCGCTTACGGATATTGCATCCGGAGGAGAGCTGTCCCGGGTTGTGCTGGCATTAAAGGCGATTCTGGCAAGAACGGATTCGGTTGAGACAATTGTGTTTGATGAAGTGGATGCAGGGATCGGAGGCGGTGTGGCTGAGGTCGTTGGCCGGAAACTGGCTGCCCTTGCCAAAACCCATCAGGTGATTTGCATTACCCATCTTCCGCAGATTGCAAAGTTCGGGGGTCATCATTATAAAATCTCAAAAACCATATCCGATGGAAGAACGCAGACCAGCGTAACCCTGCTTTCTTCCAAAAAACGTGTGGAAGAGATCGCCAGAATGCTGGGCGGCGAAAAGATTACTCAGATGACATTGGATCATGCTGAGGAGATGCTGGAGCGCATTGATTCTGATAACTAATGAATCAAAAACAGATCTCTGGTTCTGCCGGGGGGGTTACTGTTTTTTAACATTCCTTGGGGCCATGGGGCATAAGCGCTAATTTAAATTGATTATTAGTTATTAACAATTGATTATTGTTTTATCATTTGTATGTGGGGGGCCTATAGTTGCGGTATTTACGTTTGAATCAAACTTTTATTTCGTGGCTGGAAGACCACTTTCACATTAAACCCGATAATTATAAAATAATCAATAATCAACAATTAATGGTTAATTGTTAAGTTAGCGATAATGGGGCCATAGGGAAATCAGAAGGCCCATCGAGCGAATGTAATACGATACAAACTTTACGGCTGTCCGATGAAAGCAATGTCGGATTTGATGAAAGGATTTGATAATGAAAGTAGACGGCTTGGATATCCGTCCGATATGGCTTGACAAGAATGAACAGGTTGTCCATGTAATTGACCAGCGGCTTCTGCCCCATGAATTTGTTGTGGCTGAGCTTCGAAATGTGGATCATGTGATTATAGCCATCCGGGAGATGTTTGTCAGGGGGGCGCCTTTGATCGGTGTGACCGGAGCCTATGGCGTTTATCTGGCAGCCATTACCTCTCCAGACAGTACAATGTCGGATGATGATCTGGTAAAGGAATGCAATCGAATAAAAGCCGCTAGACCGACAGCCATCAATCTTGCCTGGGCCGTGGATCGGGTTTTGGCATCGATCCGGGGCAAGCGCGGCAGGGATCGAATGGAAGCCGCAAAGAAAGAAGCTTCCGCAATCGCAGAAGAAGAAGTGGAAAACTGCAAAAAGATCGGTGAGCATGGTTTTTCGATTATCGATGAGATCAGCAGAAAGAAAAACAGGAACACCGTGAATATTCTGACACACTGCAACGCAGGATGGCTGGCGTGCGTGGATTATGGAACAGCGACAGCTCCCATGTACGCGGCGTTTGATCGCGGGCTGGATATCCATGTGTGGGTGGATGAGACGCGGCCTCTGAATCAGGGCGCCCGACTGACCGCCTGGGAGCTTGGAAAACACGGGATCAGCCATACAGTGATTACGGATAATGCCGGGGGGCATTTCATGCAGCACGGGCTGGTGGATCTTGTGATTGTAGGCACGGATCGAACCACCTATACCGGAGATGTGGCCAATAAGATCGGCACCTATTTAAAAGCACTGGCTGCAAAGGATAACGGGATACCGTTTTATGTGGCCCTGCCGTCCAGCACATTTGACTGGACCTTAAGGGATGGATTGAAGGAGATTCCGATTGAAGAACGGGAACCGGACGAGGTTCGACATATCCAGGGTCTGCATGATGGTAAGATCTCAAAGGTACTTGTCCCTCCGGAGGACAGTCCCTGCAGAAATCCGGTATTTGATGTCACACCTGCAAGGCTGATCAC
>PNOB01000305.1 GCA_013824585.1 Desulfobacterium sp.
ATATCAACATTTCTGAATATTCATTTCTAAATATTCAAAATCAAGGTGCTGAATGGTTTTTCATAAAAATGCAATGAGTGTTTTTTCTTTTTTCGGTCTATTCACCGCTCACAATTTTTAATTGATAAATATATATTTCTCAAGGAGGTGGTAATATGGAAACAGTAGCCAGATTATTTAAAAATGGCCGTTCCCAGGCAGTCCGACTGCCGAAAGAATTCCGATTTGATGGGGACAAGGTAAAAATTTGGAAAGAAGGAAAACGAGTGGTTTTAGAACCTTTGGATCGAACCGAATGGCCGGAAAGGTTTTGGAAAATGTTTACGCCTGACCCTGACTTTGAGATCCCCAAACCATTACACTATAATAACACATAACACTAAAGAGCTTAACAGCGTCCCGGGTTTAAATGTTGAAGATTGGGCGAGCCTCTGATGGATTCATGTCTTCTTATGAGAAATAATCAATCGTCCTGTAGAATGGTAGATTCAGTAAATCTGTGTCAGCTTCACCTGCATTTCCTGTCCGGGAAAGGGCTTTTTCAAGCATTCGGGTGATCAGATCCGGATTTTGATGATTTGCATCCGGTGAAACAGACTCAATCGGTTCTTGCAATGCCAGGAAAATATCTTTGAATAGATCAAGTGGTTTTTCAAACAATGTAAACCCTTGATGATCCGCAAGTTTTTGTACATCCTTCATCAGGGTTCCCTGGTAATTCCCGGATGCGGGTTGAGCCAATTCCTTATTTTCATATGCAGGAGCCTGGGTTTCAGGGGTTACATAAGCAGCATACGCGCTTTTTTCATACCTCAGATCCAGTGTAAATCCGGAAAGCTCATCCGAAATATTACCCATTCCTGTTGCTTGAGAAAACGCGTCTTGAAAATTTCCTGAATAAAACTTATCAGCCAGGGTAGTGATTTCGCTGATCAGATCGGATATAGCATTCAATTCCTCCGGGTCCAACTCTCCCTGAATCGAAAATGAAAGAAAATCATCTGTGGAATCTGAAATCTGTTTCCCTTTGATTTTTTTCCCTTCATCTCCATATTGATAGCGAACCGATTCGGACATCGAATCCATATTGATTTCAATCTTCACCCGATCGCCATCCTTTGTCAGGATTTCCAGATTGAGTTCCCTTGATTCACTCTCACCTTGCATTTCAAGCATATCTCCGCTTTCCTGTCGAAGTGTCGGTTGATTACCCCGCAAGGATTGAATTCCTTTTTGAATGAGCTGATCCGCCTCCTTGACAGTCTGAATCGACTGTTCACGGAGAACTGACTGTGAAAGATAGGATATGGTTTCCTGGAACCCTTTACTGACGCCATTTTCAACCCTATCCAGAAACTGTTGTTTTGTCTCATCAACGACAGGCTGCACTTGGATCTCTTCTGCCAATGCTTCCTGAGTCTGATCCGGAGAAATTTCTGCCGGTTCGTTCAGTTCTTCCATTTGCACGGCCTGTAGAAGTGTACTTTCAGGTACGCTCGTATCATCTGCCGGAGGAATAACCGAAGCCTCGATATTGGCATACTGCTCTTGTATGCGGTTCAACACGCTTCCGGCAAAACCATCGGGTGTATCCGTGTTTGAATAGGGAAATAATTTATTCGCATTTTCAAAACCGATCACACCGGTCAATACTTCCTTCAGATTCGAAAAAAATAGATCCAGCGCTTTTGACGGGTCAGAGGAGCTGTCCAGGCTGATGTATTGAACCTCCATCATTTCACTGGATGTGTATGAATAGGTTCTATTTTTCTGGATGGAATTCTGTTTGTCCAGTCCGGATTCATTCAATGTCCAGGCCTGTTGAGGGCTTTGGAATGGACTGCTATCGATATTCTGTATCATTCGTGTCTCTCCCTGTTTCAAAAGATATATTGCTTGTCAATCGAATAAAAACAGGATGCCTGAATCGGCATGCCATAGGAACTGTGCTTGAAAAAGTCTATTTCCTTGTATCGACTGTTTGATCCAAAGACTTGAATTATTTTTTACAGGAAAAACAATAGATGCAGCTTGCAAAATTCATTGAATCTGAATATCTAACGATGGGTTTGGTTGAAAAACAGGCTGTAACCCTGTCTGATGATGTTGAATAAAAAATATAAGCGAGGATATGTTTGGCAACATTTTTATATTATTTCAAATTTGTACCTGTTCTTGTTGCAGGTGTGCTTCTGGGGCGATGGTTTGATCAGGAACGAAAAGAGCTGAAAGCTAAAGGCGAGCCATGGCATAAAGCATGGACAACCGCTCCCGGTATTCTGATTATCATTATTCTGTGCATGCTGATCGCCTTTCGTATGTACATTCGTTTTTCTTCCTGACATCAAACAAAAGGATGTTCAAAAAAACCTGATCCGGCAATCCGATTGATCGGCAGCCTGCCAACTTTGATTCAATTTTATGGAAGAACGACAACAAAAAACCGGAAACCTGGAACCATCGTTCCTGGCTTCCCTGGCCATCATCGGAATCTGCACTACTTTTGGGGCTAATACCGTGTTCGTAAAAATCACCCTCTCCGAGATGGGTGCTTTTACAACTGCCGGGTCACGCTTTTTCATCGCTTCTATGACAATCGCCTTATGGGCTCTCCTGACCGGCCGACCGATTCTCATTAAAAAAACACAGATCAAAGAGATGTTGATAGTGTCTGCAATTTTTATCTGCCAGCTTGGCCTGTTTAATCTCGGACTGAGTCTGACCTATGCATCCCGCGGTTCCCTGATTATCAATCTGCAACCGTTTTTTGTTCTCATCCTGGCACATTTTTTCATTCCAGGTGATCCGTTCACATCCAAAAAGCTGGTTGGAATACTATTGGGGTTTGCTGGTGTCACAATCATGTTTCTTCAAAAAGATGGGATCTCATCTGATTTGCGATCCGGTGATTTTCTGATGCTGGCATCGGTTTTTCTATGGGCAATCAACGCCATCTATACCAAAAAAATCATATCCGGATTTAAACCGTTTCAACTGGTCTTGTATCCGGGTATCATATCGGTTCCTTTTTTCTTCCTGGCTGGTTATTTATGGGATAGCCCGATGTTTGGAACAATAGACATAAAGATTGCCGGAACCCTTTTGTACCAATCCCTGATTACCGCCTCTTTTGGATTTGTTGTCTGGATCACCATGCTACAAAAATACGGGGCTGTCACGCTTCATTCCTACATTTTTATCATACCGGTTTCCGGGGTACTGCTGGGAGGATTTTTATTAGACGAACCAGTGGGTACGGTCAACATTATCCTGGCATCATTTTTTATTGCTGCCGGAATCGTCATCGTTCATTCAGACTTTTCTTTTGTACGAAGAAGGCTTGGATGGTAATTCCGAAAAGGGCGGGCACAGGGGCCCGCCCCTACGAGAAGAATCATGCCATCTTGATCGCAAAATGGAATAAGCAATGATCATACCGAAATGGATATGGTAAACCGGCTTCCCTGCCCGGGTTTGCTCTGAACAGAGACATCACCGCCATGAGCCAGCACAATATGTTTTACAATGGCTAGCCCAAGACCGGTTCCACCTAGTTTTCGGCTCCTGGCCTTGTCTACCCGGTAAAATCGTTCAAAAAGCCGCGCATGATGTTTTTCTTCAATCCCGATCCCATGATCCTGAAAATGGATATGAATCTTATCCTTTACCAACTCCGTATCGATAATCACATCACTACCTTTTTCACTGTATTTGATCGCATTGTCCAGAAGATTGACCATTGCCTGCTCCATCAGGGTGCGATCAATTGGTGCAGTGAGGTTCGGATCACATGTCAATGTAACGGTTATGTTCCGTTCTCTGGCAAGGCTTTGACAATGTAGTATGGATGACTGAAGCAGATCTTCCATTTTATGGATTTTACAGTTGATCTGCCGGCTTTCATCTTTCCGCTCAATCCTCGAAAGATGCATCAGATCATCAATAATCGCTGTCAAACGATCCACATGTTTATCAATGATCATTAGAAACCGTTCTGAGTCCTCTGCATTTTCCGTTCCCCCGAAACGAAGTGTCTCAACAAATCCCTTGATTGCTGTAAGCGGAGTTTTGATTTCATGGGACACATTTGCTGCAAAATCCCGACGTATGTTTTCAAGATGACGAAGCTGGGTGACATCATTTAAAACAATCAGGACGCCGATATTGACATCTTCCGGATTTTTCAGCACCGTGCATTTGATATTCAGGATTCTTTCATTTCCATTTTGAAAAAAAGAGACATCCTCCTGCCTGCGCTCACCGGTTTCAATGGCTGTCACAATCAGCTTATTCAGATGGCTGTTTCTGGAAACCTCGTAAATACTTCCTCTTGGTGTTGTGGCAGGATCTGCATCGAGCATTGCAAGCGCTGCTTTGTTGATCGTGATAATTCTCTGATCACGGTCAACACCGACCACCCCTTCCGTCATGCTGGACAAGACCGCTTCATATTCATTTCGTTGATTCTTAACGGTTGCTATCCTGTCTTCCAGTTCAAACGCTGTCCGGTTCATGACCGAAGCCAGGTTGGCCAGTTCAAAGATAGATGGTTCATGAAGACGATGGCTTAATTCGCCTTGCGCAAATTTCATGGCTCCTTTTCTCATCTCTTCGATGGGCCGGCTGATCCGCCGGGACATAAAAAGACTGATCACAGATGCCAGAACAGCGATAAAAAAGCCCACAAGCATTACCCGGGACTGCACAACTTCAATTGTGCTGATAATCGACGTTATGGGTATGGACACACGAACAACAGACACGATACGGTTATCCACAAAAAGCGGAAGAGCGACATACATCATTTTTATTCGGAGTGTACTGCTCTTCCGGGTTGAGGAACCGGATTTTCCTTCAAGCGCTGTCAGTATTTCAGGCCTGTTTTTATGATTTTCCATTTTTGCGGGATCTTCTTCCGAATCACCGATAACCATTCCATCCGGTAAAATGACCGTTATGCGGGTTTCGGCAGAGGCCCCGACTCTTTTACAAAATTGATCCATACGATCCTGATCCAGGGGATTGAGATACTGCAAAATCTGATGCTTGATCAACTGACTGCGGATCATAAGATCCTTTTCCATATTATTTAAAAAAAACTGCTGAATATAATTGGAGGTATAGATCGATACAATCAGGAGTGAGATAAAAACAACCACC
>PNOB01000306.1 GCA_013824585.1 Desulfobacterium sp.
TATTTCTAATGGTTTACAAGGATTGGTTAACCGATCACTGTAAGGATAAATGGGTCAGTGCTGATGAAGCCATTTCACAGATCAAAAGCGGAAGCCGGATTTTTATCGGAACCGGATGTGGCGAGCCCCAGCATCTGATTAGAACCCTGGTTGGTGACAAAACCAAACAGGATATTACCATTTATCAGATGCTTTCCTTTACCTTGTCCGAATTTGTGAATACCCGGTCTTTTCTGGAACGTTTTTCCCTGAAGCTTTTTTTTATCAGTCAACCCCTTCGTAAAGCAGCATTTGAGGGAAAGATTGATTACATCCCGGCCTATTTATCCCAGATCCCCGACATGTTTTCAAGTAAGCGGATCGGGATCGATACAGCTCTTATCCAGGTCAGTCCACCGGATAAGTTCGGATATTGCAGTCTGGGTATTTCTGTTGATATTACAAGATCCGGACTGGAAAATGCCAGTATGGTGATTGCACAGATCAATCCCATGATGCCGAGAACCTGGGGGGACAGTTTTGTTCATATCGATGAGATTGATTATCTTGTGGTTCATCCGGAACCGATTGTCACCAATATTCCTCCATCCAAAGATAATGAGATATCCCTGAGAGTCGGTCATTATGTGTCCCAACTGGTGGATGACGGGGATACGCTCCAAATCGGCTTTGGTCAATTGCCCAACACCATTCTGAAATATCTGGATCAAAAAAAAGATCTCGGCATTCATACCCAGGTAATTACAGACGGTTTTCTGCCTCTTTTTGAAAAAAATGTGATTACCAATAAACGAAAATCTTTGCTGCCGGGCCGTGTGGTTGCTTCGCTTTGCATGGGATCGGAAAAAATTTATAACTATGTCGACAACAATCCCATGTTTTATTTTCGATCCTCGGAATTTGTGAATGACCCGACCGTAATCGCAAGAAATGACAATCTGGTATCCATCAGCTCTGCTCTTGAGGTCGACCTTACCGGTCAGGTCTGCTCGGATTCCGTCGGCTATCTGTTTTACAGTGGAATCGGCGACCAGGTTGATTTTCTCAGGGGTAGTTCCATGTCCAAAGGCGGTTTTTCCATCATTGCGCTGCCTTCCACAGCCCAGGGAGGAAGAGTGTCCAGAATTGTATCCCATCTGAGTGAAGGTGCGGGTGTGGCCACCACACGCGGGGATGTGAATTTTGTAATCACCGAATACGGCATTGCCGAACTGCAAGGGAAAAGCATATACCAGAGGGTCATGGAGCTTGCTCAGATTGCTCATCCCAAATTCCGGGATGCACTGGTACGGAAAGCCAGGAAGCACCACTATATTTTTTCCGACCAGCTTCCTCCAGCCCAGGAGGATTTGCTTTTTCTGGAAGGGTATAAAAGCACTTTTAAAATTAAAAGCGGCAAGACCATTGAATTCAGACCGATTTTACCATCGGATGAGTTTTCCTCCCGAAATTTTTTCTACTCTTTGCAGGATAAAACCATTTTTTCACGTTTTTTTTGTAAAATCAGTACATTTTCTCATGAGATGGTACAGAAGCAATGGGCTTCCGTGGATTACCGGAAAAATATGTCGATCATCGGACTGTTTCAGAAAGGGGGATTTAAAGATATTATCGCCATTGGAACCTACGCAAATGTTGATGATACCATTGCTGAAATTGCTTTTGTCGTCCGGGAGGATTTTCAGAATAAAGGCGTCGCCTCTTATCTTTTAGAGGTATTGGAAGGTATTGCCATTGAAAATGATTATAAGCAATTTCTGGCCACCGTGCTTAAAGAAAACAGGGCAATGCTGCATGTATTTACCCAAAGATATCCCAATGCCAGGATTGTAACCAAAGCGACTGAGATCGAAATCCTGATGGATTTTAATGATTCCAGATCCAAGGCATCCTATCACCCATCATAGAAAATTTTTGTCTTTCACATCATGAACCAGTTTCATTCAGACAAATGGAAATCCATTATCCAGGAGGGATCTGCCGAACTCGGCATTCACGTTACCCATCAACAGGCTGAGATGATGGCCGTGCATGCGGAAGAACTGATGAGATGGAACCAGAAAAAAAATCTTACGGCTATTACCGATCCAATGGATATTGCGGTAAAACATTTCATCGATTCGCTTATCCCGGTTCATAGGATACCGGACAACACCTCTCTGATCGACATCGGTTCCGGCGGAGGTTTTCCGGGCATTCCTCTAAAAATTATGCGACCAACCCTCAGGGTAACACTTGTGGATGCATCCCTGAAAAAGGTAAATTTTTTAAAACAGGTTATCCGGCTTCTGGATCTTGAAAATACAGAGGCGGTTCACGCCCGTATTGAAGACATGGGTAAAGATCCCAGGTACAGGGAATTATTTGATACAGCCATCAGCCGTGCATTCACAGACCTGGAACGGTTTGCCGGCCTTGCATTCCCTTTCCTGAAAAATAATGGACAATTGATTGCCATGAAAAGTCAGAAAACAGATGATGAGCTGAAATCAATTTCCGGATTTCCAAAACAGCCGGTTGTTGAAACCTATACGCTTCCATTTCAGGGAGCAATCCGCAGCCTGATCATTCTGTGATTTAACTTATCCCTTGACACCGGACGGCAATTTGCCATAGTGTTTAAAACTTTTGAGTACGGATCATTAATAATCAATTCAGGTTTTTGCAGCCTGAATCGTATACATATCCCTGGAGGATCTATGGATTACAAAAACACGTTAAACCTTCCGAATACAGAGTTTCCCATGAAAGCCAACCTGGCGAACAAGGAACCGGTTCAGTTGCAGCAGTGGGAAAAAGACCGTTTATATGAAAAAATCCGAACCGCATCCAAAGGAAAAAAGAAGTTTATCCTCCATGACGGTCCGCCATATGCCAATGGCCATATCCATATCGGTACCGCCATGAACAAGATCCTGAAAGATATCATTGTCCGGTCAAAGCAGATGGAAGGTTTGGATGCGCCTTATGTGCCGGGATGGGATTGCCATGGCCTGCCCATAGAGCACAATGTGGATCAGAAGCTTGGATCAAAGAAAAACAACATGACCCAGGTTGAAATCCGGAAAGAGTGCCGTTCCTATGCAGAGGGGTTTATTGATATTCAGCGGGAAGAGTTCAAGCGGCTGGGCGTGATGGGAGAGTGGGATAACCCATACCTGACCATGAAATATCGATATGAGGCGATTATTGCCAGAGAATGCTGCAAATTTGCGCTTCAGGGAAATCTGTTTAAAAGCAAAAAACCGATCCACTGGTGCTGTAACTGTAAAACCGCCCTTGCAGAGGCGGAAATCGAACACGCAGATGATAAATCACCCTCAATATATGTAAAATTCCCATTGAAAGACAACCTTGACCATGTGATCCCGGAGCTATCCGGTAAAAAAACATCGGTTGTGATCTGGACAACAACCCCCTGGACCTTACCCGCAAACCTGGCCATTGCATTGCACCCGGACTTTATCTATGCAGCCGTTGAAATATCCGGAAACAAAGTCTTCATTCTTGCAAGGGATCTGGTGGAAGGCTGCATGAAAACCTTTGGGATAGCAGATTACAGAATCATCAGAGAGATCGATTCCCGTATCCTGGAAAAAAAAGCATGCTTCCATCCATTTTATGACCGGGAATCCATTATCCTTCTGGGAAATCATGTTACCCTGGATGCCGGAACTGGGTGTGTTCACACCGCTCCCGGCCATGGCCGGGAGGATTATGAGATTGCTCTTCAATACGGCATCGACTCCTATTCGCCGGTTAATGACAATGGATGTTTCACGGATGAGGTTGAATTTTTTAACAATCAGTTTGTGTTCAAGGCAAACAAAGAGATCGTTCAAAAATTAAAAGAAAAAAATGCTCTGCTGGCAGAGGAACAAATTGATCACAGTTATCCCCATTGCTGGAGGTGCAAGAAACCGGTTATTTTCCGGGCAACTCCCCAATGGTTCATTTCCATGGACCATACCAGCCTGAGAAAAAAAGCACTGAAAGAGATTGACCGTGTGACGTGGATTCCCTCTTGGGGACGGGAAAGAATCTACGGCATGATTGAAAATCGTCCGGACTGGTGTGTATCCAGGCAACGAACCTGGGGTGTCCCCATCACGGTGATCTCCTGTGAGAAGTGCGATACGGTTCATATCAATGAAGCGATCGTGGAAAAAATATTCTCACAGTTTGACGAATTCGGCGCAGACGCGTGGCTTGAAAAAGATGTTTCCGTGTTTCTTGAACCCGGAGCAGTCTGTGAAAAATGCGGCAACAAAACATTTGTCAAAGAGAGTGATATCCTGGATGTCTGGTTTGATTCCGGTGTCAGTCATGCCGCTGTTCTGGAAGAGAGAGATTATCTCTCCTGGCCTGCGGATCTTTACCTTGAAGGAAGTGACCAGCACCGGGGGTGGTTCCATAGTACCTTGTTAACCGCTGTTGAGACCAGAAATGCAGCGCCTTATAAAGCTGTTTTAACCCATGGTTTTGTGGTGGATGCATCCGGCAAAAAAATGTCAAAATCGGTTGGGAATGTGGTTGCTCCCAAAGAGGTCATCCAGAAATATGGTGCTGAAATTCTGAGGATGTGGGTAGCAGCATCTGACTATCGGGATGATGTAAGGATATCTGATTCAATTTTAAAACAATTGAGCGATGCCTACCGGCGCATCCGGAACACCTGCCGGTTTATCATCGGCAATATCTCCGACTTTCATCCGGAAAGCGATGCGGTTCCATTGGAAAAATTGCAGGATATTGATCAATATGCCCTGCATAAACTCTGTGAAGTGATCAATAAGGCACGCAAAGCATATGAAACGTATGAATTTCACGTCATCTACCACTCCCTGTATAACTATTGTTCAGTGGATCTGTCTGCGTTTTACCTGGATATATTGAAAGACAGATTGTATACCTCTCCTCCAAAATCGATTGAGCGGAGAAGCGCACAAACCGTTATGCATATTCTTCTGGATTCAATTGTAAAAATCATGGCTCCGATTATGCCTTTTACCTCGGAAGAGATCTGGACATACATGCCGGAAACCCGAACCAAAGAGGAGAGTATTCATCTTGCTTTGCTTCCGGTCGTGGATAAAAACTGGGAGAATGAATCTCTTTCAAAAAAATGGGAGAAGATGATTTCCGTT
>PNOB01000307.1 GCA_013824585.1 Desulfobacterium sp.
ATAGGCCATGGTCAGTCCAGTCAGGTACATCCATAGGCTGAAAACAGCTGACGGCAGAGCCACTGCCGGCATTTGTGAGAAGAAGGTCACGGCAATGGTCATGCCGAGGGTGGTGTTTTGAATCGCCATTTCGATCGCGATGGTTCGTGACTGTAATTTCGGGATGCGCAGGGCTCTCGGAATGATATATCCAAGAACAAATGCCAGAACATTGTGAAGCATGACAGCGGCTCCGACAAGGGTCAGGGTATTCCACATATCTGCTCTATTTTTATATATGACAAAACAGATTACAAAAACCAGGAAAAGGATGGAAAAGATTTTGTACGGCTTTTCAATGGCCTTGGAAAATCTTTCAGAATAATGCCGTATCGTCATTCCAAGACTGATGGGTATCGCAATGATCACGACAACCAGTTTCAGCATTTCGACAAATGATATGCTGATTTCGTTTCCCGGCACGTTCATTACGGAAGTAAACAGGGAAAGAACCAGGGGGGTGAACACGGGACAGATCAATGTTGACAGGGTGGTAATGGTAACGGCGAGGGCCACATCCCCTTTTGCCAGATAGTTGATCAGGTTGGAGGTCGCCCCGCTGGGACAGGAGCCTACGAGCATGACTCCGAGAGCCAGTTCATAGGGGAGTTTCAGCAGGATCACGACACAGAACGCTGCAATCGGCATGATCACGAAATGGCCGAAGCTTCCCAGAATCACCTGAAAAGGAGTTTCCAGAATGCGTCTGAAATCCTTGGTGGTCAGACCCAGCCCCATTCCAAGCATGATGGCGGCTAGCATGATGGGCAATAACACCTTTTCTACCGCTCCGAACTGCAACATGGCTTATCTCCTGTTCTCATGAAATAATTAATAAAATGGAAGCAAAAAAACCTGAATACAAAAAAACAAACCAGCCGGTATGTTTTGAAATGTCAAAAATATAAGCCAATGTCAAGATCTATTTCATGGACAAATCCGGGTTAAAAAGATATTGCATTTTTTGAACCCGGGTATATGGAAAGAGCAATTGTGTGTTAATCATCCTTAAAAAAATTTTAAAAAAAATGCTTGACCTGTTCTGTAAAATAAGTTAACTAACCATTTAGTAAAACCAAATAGTTGGTTATAGGATTTTTGGATTCAATATTCGGGGTATGGAATGTCAAATACAGATTACAAAGAAAAACAGGGTGTGACAATCGATCGGATTCTGGTCGCAGCGCTTGAGGTATTTTCCGAGTCAGGCCTTGAAGGCGCCCGGATTGATGAGATCGCGAAAAGGGCAGGCATAAACAAGGCCATGCTCTATTATCATATTGGCGGGAAAGAGGCGTTGTACTCGGAAGTCATTCATCAGATCATTCACCATGCAGCTGAATCTATCACAAAAAATATAAAAGAGGCAACAACCCCGGAAGAAAAACTAGTGACTTATATCCGGAATATCGCGGGCATTGTAGAGGAAAATCCAAAAATTCCAAAATTGATTTTAAGAGAAATGATTTCCGGCGGGAAAAACTACACCGAGTCCGCGGTTCAGGATATCATCCGGATATTGAAGATCGTATCCGGCATATTACAGGAAGGCAGTGACAAAGGTGTTTTCATCGAAACCATTCCGGTCATCATTCACATGATGACTCTTGGTGTATTTGGTTTTCTTTCAATCTCCGGTCCGCTTCGGGAAAGGTTTGCATTTCCAAAAGGAATAAAAGTGCCTGATGCTCGAATTGCAGTCGAGGAGTTTGAAAAGCTTGTCTTACGGTCAATCCAACAGGAAAGAAAAGAATAGGAATCATTGAACTCATAACAGATGAAGGGAATTATGGCTTTTAAAATGAGATTACACCGATACAATGTCTTTTTATTTTTTTTATCGCTGGTACTGATTTACACTATACCTGTTTTTTGCCAAGGATTTTTTCAGGCATATGCCCAGGAAAGTACATCGATCATAACCATTGAGGAAAGCATCGCGATTGCGCTCAAGCAAAGTGCGGCCATTGATTCGGCAAAACAGGAAGTCAGGGCCGCCACTGCCGCAAAAAAGGAAGCCTATACCGGGTTTCTTCCAAAGTTTAGTACCTCCTATGGGTATACCCGGTTGAATAGTGAGCCGTCCTTTACTTTTTCCGGTGTTCCGCCTTTGATCCCTCCAAGCACCATGGCTACGGGTACGAAAGATAATTACACCTGGGCTTTTGAGGTCAGACAACCGGTATTTGCCGGCGGCGCGATTCTTGAAAATTACCGTGCGAGCGAGATTTCCGAGGAAGCAACAAAGATTGAGGAACGCGTCCGGGTTCTGGATGTTGTCAAGGAGGTCAAGGTTGCCTATCTGAATGTCATTAAAGCAAGGCGCACACTTGATGTCGCAAGGCAAGCCTTGAAACAGCTTGAAGCGCACCGGTCAACTGCTCAAGGTTTTTATGATGTCCACATGATTCCGCAGAACGATCTGCTCAGAGCGGAGGTTGAATTGATCAACGGACAGAAAAATCTGCTGAAGGCGGAAAATGCGGTTGAAATCGCCAAGGCGAATTTCAACACATTGCTGCGCCGGGATATCAATGCAAATTTTGAAATCGAAGACCAGCTTCAAAAATTTGCTTTTGATAAGCAGATCGAAGAGTGTCTGAAAATCGCGCTTTTGAACCGTCCTGAGATTAAAGTGTATGAGATGAGAAAGAAATATATGCAGAAAATGAAGCTCGTGGCTGAAAGTGAATATTATCCGACAGTGAACCTTGTCGGCCATTTTGAGCGATTTGGGGATGGCCCGGATGTTTCGGGAAGTCCATACAAAGATGATCAGAGCTGGTATGTGGGGGGCGCAGTAAACTGGAATTTTTTTGAATGGGGAAAAACAAAATACAGGGTCGAGGCGAGCAATGCCAGGGTTTCGCAGATAGACGATTCCATCAAGCTGATCAATGACCAGGTTATACTCGAGGTGAAGGTTGCCTGGCATGAGCTGAGGGAGGCGGAAAAACAGATTGAGGCGGATGAAAGCGCTGTAAAACAGGCGGAAGAAAATTACAGGATCAGCAGTGAGCGTTATCAGGAGCGGCTTTCAACATCAACCGATGTGCTGGACGCTCAGTCCCTGCTCACAAGAGCCCAATCCGGATATGTTAACTCGCTTTGTGACAGCCATATCAGCTACGCCAAACTTGAAAGAGCTCTTGGCACAGAAGAAAAGTAGGAGAGGGGGAGTTTTGAAAAAACGTATTGTATTGATCATTTTTTTCATGCTGTTGGCAGGGGTCGGGACCATGGTTTATTACGGACAGCTAAAGAATCAGGACAAGACACTTTACTACTCAGGGAGTATTGAAGCGACAAAGGCCGACCTTGCCTTTCAGATCGGCGGCAAGGTGGCAAATGTCCTGGTCCGTGAGGGGGAATCGGTTGAGAAAGATCAATTGCTGGCCGAACTGGATGCTTCGGAATTGGAATCGCGTAAGCTCCAGGCCAAAGCCAATCTCGATTTGTCGCAAAAGAACAAAGAGCAGGTTGAAATTGTTTTTGAAATGTATAAAACATCTCTTCCGGCCGAAGTGGAAAGGGCCAGAGCTGGTTTAAGCATTGCCCGAAATATTATGGCCGATGCCAAAAAAAATTATGACCGATATGCCGAACTTTACAAGAAGGGTGTTGCTACGGAAAAAGAATGGGATACGGTACGCCTTGCCCATGAAAATGCCGAATCCGGATTTAAAGAAGCTGAGGCTGCATTGACGCAGGCTGTAAGCAATCTGGATAAAATTGATGCTGCTTCAAAGGATATCAATTCCGCACAGTCGAAAATCGATGCGGCCATGTCCGCCCTTGAACAGACAGCGATTCAACTTCGGTATGCAAATTTAAAAGCCCCCATGAAAGGGGTTATTGTGAGCCGGAATATAGAGCCTGGTGAAGTCGTGACCCCCGGCCGTGAAGTATTGAGCCTGGCGGATTTATCCCGGGTTGATTTGAAAATTTTTGTGGCGGAGACGGAAATCGGTAAGGTCATTCCAGGGCAGGAGGTTGATGTGAAAGTAGATACATTCCCCGATAAAATTTTCAAGGGGAAGGTTGCATTCATTTCTCCTGAATCTGAATTTACGCCAAAAACCATCGAGACGCATAAGGAAAGAGTGAAACTGGTTTATCTGGTCAAGGTTTCAATACAAAATAATGATTATTACCTGAAGTCCGGGATGCCTGCGGATGCCTATTTTAAATGACGACATTGCCGTGCTTGTTGAAAATGTTTCCATGCATTTCGGCAAAATCCGGGCAGTCAGCGAAATTTCCATTTCAATAAAAAGAGGTGAAATGTTCGGGCTGGTAGGATCGGACGGCGCAGGCAAGACCACCCTGCTCAGGGCCATCGCAACCATGATCCCCCCAAGCACTGGAAAGATTTTTGTCAACGGACTTGACGTTCAGCGTGATAAAAAGCGGATTAAGCATATGATCGGCTATATGCCTCAACGTTTCGGGCTTTATCAGGATCTTACGGTGGAGGAAAATATCCAGTTTTTTATGGATGTGTTCGGCATCCACGGCAAGGAGCGTAAGAAACGCCAGGATCGTTATCTGGGTTTTTCGAACCTTCTGCCTTTCAAGGATCGATTGGCGAGTAATCTTTCAGGCGGGATGAAACAAAAGCTCGGCCTTGCATGTGTGCTGGCGCATGAGCCGGAAATTCTGATCCTGGATGAGCCGACAAACGGTGTGGACCCTGTATCCAGACAGGAATTCTGGGAGATACTGGCGGATATGAAAAAACACGGTATGACGATTCTGGTTGCTACCGCTTATCTGGATGAAGGTGAAAAATGTGATACCCTGGGATTGATGCACCAGTCGAAACTCATTGATTATTCTACACCTGAAAAAATCTCTGCATCGTTTGCCAACCTTGAAGAAGCCATGATCAGTCGAATCAGGGAAGTTGACCAGGAGCTGACGTAAGTGAAACATCTACCTGCTGAAGCGATTTTTGTCGAAAACCTTGAAAAACGTTTTGGCGCTTTTCAAGCTGTCAGCAAAATCTCTTTTTCCGTGGCCAAGGGCGAGATTTTCGGCTTTCTGGGGCCGAACGGTTCCGGAAAGTCCACCACCATCCGCATGCTCTGC
>PNOB01000308.1 GCA_013824585.1 Desulfobacterium sp.
TGACGCTGAATGCGATGGATATTGCCTTATGGATGATATCGCGATTGAATTGAACATTGAGGAATAACCAGACTTGACCGGAAACCATTCACATATTAGTATGCACTTCCAAAAGAGAAAAACGGGGGTGTGTATGATAGGGAATATTTACACAAGGGAAAAATGCCCTGTGTGTGGTGGTCGGCTTGTACCTGATACAAAGAGGGAATGTTTTACCTGCCCATTCCATCCAAAAACCCAAACAACCAATGGAATTTACGTTAAATTTAAAGGTACGTTTGTGAGTTTCAGCCGTGATTTCCAAGGGGCATGGCAACACCTTCATGGGTTAAGGCATGAACAAACCCACGAAAAGTTTGACCCCAGGGAATACCACAGGGGAAATCCACTTTCTTTTGAAAGATATGCCAATTTGTATCTTGAGGTTAAGCAAAAACAAAATCTCAAGTCATTCAGTGAAATATTCCGGATGATTAATCAGGCATCGAAATATTTTGGTGAGAAAAGTGTAAAGGCGATTACAACCGGTGATTTGAGGGAATATCTGTACTCTCTTAAAAAGCCAAACGGTGATCAGGTTTCCAGCAAGACGATGTTCAATCATCGGATACAGCTCAATAATTTCTTTTCTTTTATTGTATCAGAAGAAAAACCAAGGATCTTTATCCCTCCTGATCTTCCGGTTATTGATTATAATATGGAATTTCGTGAGACTGTCGATATCGAAAAACAAGTTGAGATCATGGATAAGATTTATGAGCAAAATCATAATACGAATCCAAAGGTCTGGATTGCAATTTCTCTCTTATGCGATCATCCGGAATTAAGGCCAGGGGATATTTTAAAAATTAAAGAATCTGATATCAACGTCGCTCATGGAGAGATCCACATAAAACGTCCAACCAAACAGAAAGACAAATTCCACAGCGTTTATATTTATCCATCTGAACTTTTAATGAATGAAATTATCATTCAAAAAAAGAAACACCCTGCCCTTCCTCCGACTCCATTTTTCCGGCATCCATCCGGGAATTACCGAGTTAAGCCGAATACCCCTTTTGGTATCAAATTTTTGTACAAAAAAGCCAAGTCTGCAATGAAAGATTGCGGTGTACATAACATAGACCTGTATGCACTCACCAGGCATTCAACAGTAACCGCTATAGCGGATCGGTATGGTGAGGGAGGCAGGATATGAAGCATCGGGTCACAGGACGAGCAAGGCTTTCACCAGGTACTTTGTAAAGGGTAAAGAAAAGCAAAGACGAACTGCTTCAAGGCTGGATGAATTGAGGGGCAATGTTGTTGATTTCAGGGAAAGAAAAAGTGGTGACGAATAATCTCAAATTCGCACCACTTTTGCACCACTATTTTTGGGGTGTTTTTTTATGCAAGATATTGTAATTTGGATGGAAAATTGGTCGGGACAGCAGGATTTGAACCTGCGACCCCAGCGTCCCGAACGCTGTACTCTACCAGACTGAGCCATGTCCCGACTTTGGATGGTTTTTTTATGTTACAATCCTCTGATTGTCAATCAAAAAGATGGGTCAACTGCTTTTTTCAGTCAAGACAATTCCTTAACACGAATGGCATTCAGTTAGAATTGCTGGACGCTGCCAGCGGTTCGATTACGGACGAAAGTTTGGATGTTTCAAGGTTTTTGCGCCCCTAACTTATTATCTCGATCGGGAAAGCACCCATAGCACTATCCCCACTCATAAAAAAAAGGTTTTCAATACTAGCCTGAGCTGCAAGCATGCGATCAAAAGGGTCACGGTGCTGTTTATCCCAAGATCCGGCAAGCTGGGCGTGATCAGGTGTTATATCTAAAGATTGAAAACCCGCCCGCCTGATCCATAGTGGAACATCCTTCGCGACCGAGGACGCCTCCGGAAGCTTTCCCAATCTATATTTTGTCGCGATTTCCCATACAGATGCAGAACTTATGTATATGGAATTGTCTGTATCCCGTATTATTTGCCGGCAGTCTTCAGATAAGCGCTTGTCATCAAAAAGCCACCATAAAAAAATATGTGTGTCCAATAAAACCGCAGTCATTCCCAACCTCTTAATTCATCCTCGGATAATGGTTCAAAAAACGCTTCTGTTACAGCTCCTTTGGCGATTCCAGGGACGCGTTTCTCCATTTTTTTTATCGGTACCAGTTTTGCGTAGGGTTTACCGGATTTTGCGATTATTATTTCTTCCCCGGCATTAGCGCGGGCTAATAATTTGGAAAGATTTGTTTTTGCTTGATGCACATTGATTTGTTCCATTTTAATACCTCAAATTGACTTAGTTTATTGACTTAGTTTAATTTAATTTTCATTAAAATGCAACTGAGTTTTGAAATGAAACAAATTTGGTTTTCAATGCGGATCCTGCATCGAAAATATGTACATTTAATCCATGATGGAATGGAGGCATTTTTTCAATCGAATTTTTCCATAAAGTATTTCTAAAAAAAGCAAGGCTTTATTCTTTGAAACAATTCCGTAACACAATAGTTTCTTTCCGGCCCGGACCAACCGATACAATGTCAATCGGTGTTTCTACCAGTTCCTCGATCCGATTCAGATAGTCTTTTGCATTTTGAGGCAAATCCTTAAATTTGCGAATGGCAGAGATGTCTTCCTGCCAGCCGGGTAATGTCTCGTATACAGGGTTACACGCAGCCAGAATATCCAGGTCTGCCGGAAAATGATTCAGGATCTTTCCATTATGGTCATAGGCTGTACAGATCTTGATTTCATCCAGTCCGCCCAGTACATCCAGTTTGGTGATGACCAGCCCGGAGATGCTGTTCAGCCGGATCGCATTTTCCAGGATCACCGTATCCAGCCAACCGCAGCGTCTTTTTCTTCCGGTGGTGGCTCCGAATTCCGCACCCTTTTTCTGGAGGGTATCCCCAATATCATCAAACAGCTCTGTGGGAAAAGGTCCGGCCCCTACCCTTGTTGTATAGGCTTTGACAATGCCGAGAACACCGGTGATTTCCATGGGACCGATGCCGGAACCGCAGGCAGCGTTTCCGGATACAGTGTTGGACGACGTGACATACGGATAAGTGCCGTGATCAATATCCAGATGCGTGCCCTGGGCTCCTTCGAACAGGACATGTTTGTTTTCCCGCATGCCGGAATAGATGGATACAGATACATTTTCAACATAGGGAGCCAGTTGCCGGGCATATTGGGTGTATTTCCCGATCACCTCTTCCGGATCGATTGCATCTTCTGACAGAAAACCGGTCAGATAGAAATTTTTCTCTTTCAGGATAGTACAGACTTTATCTGCAAAGCCTTTTGGATCAAGCAAATCCACAAAACGGATACCCCTTCGAGTGGCCTTGTCTTCGTAACACGGGCCAATGCCCCGGCCGGTGGTTCCGATCTTCTTGTCCCCTTTCATTTTTTCACGCCCAAGGTCAATGGCTTTATGATAGGGCATGATCACCTGGGCTCTTTCACTTATTTTCAGTTTATCTGGACCCACATCAATGCCTTTTGATTTCAGGTATTCAATCTCGCCAAGGAGGACCTCGGGATCAACGACCACACCGTTTCCGATAAAACAGGTTTTTCCCTGCAAAATGCCGGAGGGTACAAGATGGCTGATAAACTGCTCGCCCTCCACGACCATGGTGTGTCCTGCGTTGTTTCCTCCCTGAAAACGGACAACATAATCTGCATATTCTGCAAGCAGATCGACGATTTTACCCTTTCCCTCATCTCCCCATTGCGTACCGATAACGATGATATTTGCCACAAGAAGCTCCTTTAATTATCGTATTATATAAAACTGAACGGTTCATCCGGGATTTTGTCTTGCTTTTTTTCTTTCGGACTCTTTTTATTAGGGCATGAAAGGTTATCTTGCAACAGATTTTCGTTTTTCTCTGAAAAAAGCCTGAATCATCTCTCGGCATTCCTGTTCGCAAACACCGGAAACAATTTTGACACTGTGGTTCAGATAATTGTGATCGGCAAGGTTATACACGGATCCAGCCCCCCCCCATTTGGGATCACGGGCACCAAAAACCACACGTTCCACGCGCGCATGAATGATAGCGCCCATGCACATGATGCAGGGTTCAATTGTTACATAAAGGGTTGTATTTAACAGCCTGTAATTTTGAACATAATGACCTGTTTGACGGAGTACAAGGATTTCAGCATGGGCAGTCGGGTCATGCATGCTGATGGTTTGATTAAAGCCTCTGGCCAGAACATTACCCGTATTATCAACCAGTAACGCCCCTACAGGCACTTCATTGATCTGTCTGGCTTTTGCGGCCTGTTCCAATGCAAGTTTTATATAATGTTCATGATCCATTCTTTTATATAAAGCAGATAAACTTCTCGTTGACAATTATTTCTTTTTGGCTTATCTGGAATATCTTCGTCTACTCTGCGCCCGTAGCTCAGCTGGATAGAGCGCCGGACTACGAATCCGTAGGTCGGGGGTTCGAATCCCTCCGGGCGCGCCATTTTAATACCATGAGCCCATTGGAAATCCAATGGGTTTTTTTATGCAGCATGGAGAGGTTTAATTTTTGAGCCAATTTCAAAAGTACATTACTGTCATTCCGGCGAAAGCCGGAATCCAGTATTTTCACTTTTTTCTGGACACCGGCTTTCGCCGGTGTGACGTCTTTTGAGAGTTTTGAAAATGGCTCTTTTGACAATTCTTTTTTGAAACCCTGCTCGGATTCCCACAGATCTCTTGAATACTGCGGGGACAGCCAGAATTCAGGGGAATTTCCAAACAGTCGAGACAACCTTAAGGCCATCATTGGCGAAACGGAACGTTTTTCCTTCAAGAGATCATTGACTGTCTGACGAGATACACCGATTGCAGCAGCAAGTGAAGTCGCATTTAACTCATAATCGGGTAAAAAATCCTCGCGAAGCATTTCGCCCGGATGTGTGGGCGGAATTTCCCGGCTTATTGTATTGTTAATTGCCATTGTTTCCCTCCTTAATGGTAATCGATTGAGCCAATTTCAAAACGATTAAAAAGCGTCACACCGGCGAAAGCCGATGTCCAGAAAAGAACTGAAAATACTGGATTCCAGCTTTCGCCGGAACTACAACA
>PNOB01000309.1 GCA_013824585.1 Desulfobacterium sp.
TCCAGCCTTCACATCTATTTTGATTCCACATCTGATCAAAATCTGGATATTGAATCCACGTACACAATGTGTGAAGGAATTGTTGCCATGTTTGAAAAAATCTCCCTGCGGCACGGAGTAAAATAGATTCTATTTTCCTGCCAGAACAATCAGGATCGTTCCACTGACCATCAGAAGAGAGCCTGCGAATCGCACGGCAATATTCTTCTCCTTAAAAACATATCGTCCGTAAATCACACTGAACAAGACACTGAGACGCTTCATGGAGATCATATAGGCTGCCTTGACCATTGAGATGGCAAAACTATGGCAAAGAATCTGAAGGAAAAATAATATGCCGGCAACCATTCCTTTTTGATATTCTTTTTGAAAGGTGCTGATGTGTACTTTCCGAAAAACAAACAGCAGGAACAGAATGATCAGATTAAAAACCGAAAAAAAAGAGATGGAAAAAAATAAGGGTGAAGAATGAAGGATTGAAAGTTTTCCGACTACTGCTCCAAAACTGTAAACAAAAGCGACAATCATCATGATCCATGAGCCGGTTTCTTTCATGATGGCCCGTATGGGCGCCATAACAGACCAATGATCTTTTTCAATATTCAAGACATAGCTACCGATACAGGTAAACAGTATCCCTATCATTCCCCAGATATCCGGCAATTCATCTAAAAAAACATACCCGACAGGAATCATAAAGGTTGGTGTAAACGCAAGATATGGCACGGTCAATGAAAGAGGCGATACCTTGATGGCTTTCATGTATAACAAAACACCGATGAAGTTAATGGGCAGGCTTGCGATAAAACTCCAATAAAAGGTTGCATCCAGATCTGGAATTGGTACAAAAAAAAGTGCAATGAAACAGAATGGAAAACTGAAAAACAGGGGGTATGCGGTCATTTCCCAGACGCTTCCATGGGATAAATATTTTTTTACCCATGTGTCCTGGCTGGCAACCAATAGTGCAGTCAAAATCGACAAAACAAACCACACAGCAAAAAGCCCTCTCTCTTAATCGTTACGGCAGAAGGATTTCCCCTGCAACCGATAAAGCCTTTTCTGAAAAACAAATTATTTCCATGCAAAGACCGGCTGATCAAAATGAGCCACTCGTGTTGAATTGCCGAGAATGGCAACCTCCCGGAACTGATAGATGATTGCAGCAGTGGGTGCTGCAATCCAGGAGTCACCAACCGGCATCAGCAGCATGGGATTTTCACTGATTCCGGTTTGATGAAGGATCGGGGCATCTTCTCGAAGGAACTCTTCTATCGGTATCCGGTGAATCGACTCAACCTCTTCCGGATTCGGGGTTAACCTTTTCCCCGTTCCGCCCCAGACAACAACCGGTTTGATGGTATATCCAGACCGGGTCGAAAAATCATCCAGCCTGCCGATGATATGATCCAGCGATAGACGCAACCCCACTTCTTCCTCAAGCTCCCTGAGGGCGGTCTGTTCCGGTGTTTCCCCTTTTTCCATCTTTCCCCCGGGAAAAGACCATTGACCGGAGTGCGCTTTCAGATTGGATGCCCTTCTGGTAAGAATCAGGGCAGCATCCTGTTTCTGGTTTTCTCTGGGTTGAAGACCATACACACCTGTTTCATCCAGTACATCCACAATGGTTACGGCCACGGCAGCCTGCCTCATTTCAGGGCATTGGTGAGTGGCTGGTTGAAAACGGTTAAGCCTGTATTGAATATCCTGCTGTAACCTTTGATCACAAATTAAATGGATCTCTTTTTTAGAATTTTTTAACCTATCCATGCTATTTTCTTTATCACACTTTTATGAGATAATAACAGCCAATTTGGACAATGATAGGGAAAAACAAGATCAAAAACAATCGCGCAATGTCCATCCACATTTATAATGTATCAAGAATCTATGTTAAAACAGGAATTTGAAAATATTGTAACTCAGATCAGTCAGGTCATCCTGGGTAAAGAGGAGCAGATCCGCCTGGCGCTGACCTGCCTTTTTGCAAAAGGACATCTGCTGATCGAAGATATCCCGGGCATTGGAAAAACAACCCTTGCCAAGGTCCTGGCAAAATGTCTGGGTTTGAACTTTCAGCGAATCCAGTTTACCAGTGACATGCTTCCGGGGGATATCCTTGGTGTTTCAATTTTTAAACAAAAAACCAGCTCCTTTGAATTTCACCCGGGTCCGATTTTTACCCATGTCCTGCTTGCAGACGAAATCAACCGGGCAACACCCAAAACCCAGAGCGCCCTTCTCGAAGCCATGGAAGAGCGGCAGGTCACCATAGAAGGAAAAACCCGGCAATTAAACAACCCGTTTTTTGTGATCGCAACCCAGAACCCCCTGGAACACTCCGGTACCTTTTCCTTGCCGGAATCACAACTGGATCGCTTTCTCATGCGGATTGAAATCGGTTATCCTGGAAGATCGGCTGAAAAAAGAATATTGCAGGGAAAAGGAAGAGAACAGAAACTGTCCAGTGTTGAATGTTGCCTTCAAGGCCAGGATGTTTTGAATATCCAGTTACAGATCGATAAAGTTCATGTATCAGACGCCCTTCTGGAATATCTCCAGGATATCCTGCAATTCACAAGATCCTCCACTGCATTTCATGTGGGATTATCTCCGCGTGCCGGGCTGGCCCTTCTTCAAGCAGGAAAATCTTTCGCGTTTCTTCATGGAAGAGATCATGTCCTGCCGGAAGATATTCAGCTAGTCATGCCCTGGGTTGTCCGGCATCGTTTGAAATCAAAGGAAAATCTGGGAGAATTGTCCATTGAACGACTGAACAAACTACTCCGTGAAGTGCCCATTCCATAATGGCCTCCACTACTCACATACTGCCCATTAGCCTGAATCCAAGAAAGACATATATCCTTCCGACGCGGTATGGATATCTGTTTATCCTTCTTCTTCTGATCATGCTGATCGGTTCCGTCAACTATAACAACAACCTGGGTTTTCTGTTGACCTTTCTCCTCAGCAGCATGTGTATTGTTTCTCTGTACTACTCCAACAGCAACATCAAAGGAATAAAATTTGTGTCTGCCCGCTCAGAACCGGTATTTGCCGGAGATCCGGCCATGTTTGAGTTTACAGTTCAAGTCACTGGATCAGACCGGGTTTCGGTTTTTTTTCACTTCTCCGATCAGCCGGATCTGTATCCGGAAACCCTTTTCACAACCGAAAACAACCGGATCAGAAGGTCAAAAGCCACTGTCAGACGCGGGATATTCAAACCCGGCGACATCACGGTTTCGACAGTCTATCCCTTTGGAATCTTTCGTGCCTGGTCAACCATCTCCTTGAACCTGAAATGTGATGTCTATCCCAAACCGATTTTTTCCTCCATTGGCTTTCAGGCAGGATATTCGGAACAGGATGGAAACACAACCCCATCCCGATCCGGTACTGAGGATTTTCAGGGACTGATAGAATACAAGCCCGGTGATTCCATGCAACATGTATCCTGGAAAAAACTATCCGCCGGCCAGGGTTTGCTTACCAAAAAATTTAACGGTTTGATTGGAAATTCCATTATGATCGACTGGTTTTCCCTGCCCACACAGAATACGGAAACAAAATTATCCATCATGAGCGGCATGATCCTGAAAGCGCACCAGATGAACCTTGAATATGGCCTTCGATTGCCCGGCACGACCATCAAACCTGGTTCCGGGAATCCGCACCGACACCGATGTTTACAACATCTATCCCTTTTTCAGAATGAATCCATTGACCATGATCAAACCTGAAAATAAAAATAAGGAACTGGGTTATCTGGTTGGCGCGCTGATTGTCGCCCTGGTGCCTCACTTGCCGAGCCTCCCGATATGGATCGATATCTGGTGTTTCATTCTCTGGGGATATTTGATTGCCTCTCTCTGGAAAAAATGGAGACAACCGCCCCGGTGGATAAGAATTTCATTAACCTTCATCGGCATTGCAGGCGTATTGTCTTCCAGCGGTCAGCAGATCAGCAGCGCCACTTACCAGAGTCTGCTGGCGATCATGGCGACCTTAAAACCCATGGAAATACGTTCCCATCGGGACAAAATGGTGACGATCTTTTTTGCATATTTTATCATCATCGCCAGCCTGTTCCAATCCGAATCTCTTCTGATCTCCCTGTATATGTTCTTTTCCGTCTTTGTGACAACCGCCGTTCTCATCCAGGTGAATCATCCTGGCAATCGATTTCAGTCAAACCTCCGCCTGTCCGGAAAAATTCTGGTTCAGGCCTTTCCCCTGATGGTCATATTATTTCTTCTCTTTCCAAGAATCGAAGGTTCTTTATGGGGCATCACGCCAAGTTCTACAGCTTCATCCGGATTTTCAGATATCTTATCCCCCGGGAATGTATCACGTCTCATCCTCAACAATCAGATTGCTTTCCGGGTAAGATTTTCCAAGGCCATACCGCAGCCAAAATATCTGTACTGGAGAGGTATTGTTTTCTCTGAATTTGATGGCAGAAACTGGAAGACCGGTGCCCAGCCTCCGCCCCGGAAAAACCCGGTTCAGGGGAAAAATGCAATCGGTTATCAGATCCGCCTTGAGCCCCATCATAACCGCTGGCTTTTTGCGCTGGATATTCCTGCATCCGGACAAAGAAAAGAAATGGTTCTGGCAGATCATACTCTGAAATCATGGCATAAAATTCGAAAGACAACTGATTATCCTGTCACTTCCTATCTGGAGTATCATACAGGGCCGATCCATCCGTGGGAGAAGATTACCCTTTCCCTCCCTGGTTCTGGTAATCCAAAGGCACACGCACTTGCTGAAAAATGGAGGAAAGAAAGCAAAAATCCGGAAGAGATCATTCGCCGGGCTCTGGAATATTTTTCAGCAGATCAATTCTCCTATACCCTGAAACCTCCGCTTCTCAAGCAGAATGTGATTGACGACTTTCTTTTTCATTCACAAAAGGGGTATTGTGAACACTTTGCTTCTGCATTTGCCTTTCTGATGCGCGCAGCCAATATCCCGGCAAGAGTCGTTGCCGGATATCTGGGAGGAGAACAAAATCCCTATGGAGATTTTATGGTA
>PNOB01000310.1 GCA_013824585.1 Desulfobacterium sp.
GTGACATCCACATTGCCGCTATAAAAATCTTTATATTCAGGATCATAAGGAACGAGCCTGATCGCGGTCAAATCCATCCCGATCTTTTTCATCAGGACGTGCAGCCGAAGCTCAAAATCTCTCACGGAGCCGCCGCCGACCGAGGCAATGGTTTTACCCTTGAAATCCTCGGGCCGGGCGATGCCGGACTTTTCCATGGCCACAAACACAACTGCGCTGCGCTGGAATATGGTTGCAACGGCCATAATATCCAAGCCATCGCTTTGCTTTATTAGAATATCCTCAGGTGCCACAACGCCGAAATCCGCTTTTCCTGTAACGACCGACTGAGCGATGTCGATGCCCTGACCGCCTTCCACAAATTGCACATCCAGATTTTCCCGGCGATAATAACCTTCCTCCTTTGCCAGATAGAATCCGGCAAACTGAGCCTGGTGCTGCCACTTGAGTTGCAAAACAATCTTATCCGCCAGCCCTTTTTCTTTCTTTTCCGGGCAGGCTGCGACAAGGGCGAAAACAAAAAACATTCCAATTAAAAGTAAAGCGGTTCTTTTCAT
Organism: Desulfobacterium sp.; assembly: GCA_013824585.1. Lineage (GTDB taxonomy): Bacteria > Desulfobacterota > Desulfobacteria > Desulfobacterales > SURF-7 > QZKS01. Next base: position 558 of record PNOB01000310.1, read on the forward strand.
CTTTGCCTCCCACGATCTTATGAATGATAATCTGTGGAGGAACCAAACCGGGGGTTGTTTTTATGACCGGTTTTTTTGGGGGATCTACTTTAAAGTTGGAGGCTGGGTCAGGTGGAAGAAATAAGCCTGTTCCCGTTCATTTGAATGTAATAAAAATATATAATTTCGCCTGTTTTGTCAAACCATATTTTTTGAAATTATGAGTTTTATTGATGCCAAATCACGAAAAATATGTTATACAGATTTGAAAATTAAACAGGATTCAAAAAACAGCTATTACCGGGAATGGTATAATGGTGAAATCAGACAGTCAGTTCAGTTATGTTCATTGGAAAGATCTTAAAAATATAGAAGACCAGACCGTCTATTCATTCGGTATGATCGTACAGAAGATGCGAACGGAGATCACCAACCTGATCAATGCCATTGGTGAACAGGCCTCTTCCACACCTCTTACACAATCCAATTTCGTATCCCTGAAAATCCTGTTCCGATTGAAGGAGTGCATGGTGTCCACTGAACTTTTAATTTCAAAAGGTCTTGCACGGGATGCGGCTGTCCTTCTCACTACACTGATGGAACTGAGACTGGAGATGCAATATGTTTCCGAAAATCCTTCCAGTGCGAGCGAATGGATTGCCTGTAACCGGCAAAATAAAAAACCATGGCCGGTTGATTTCCTGATCAAAAAACTCTTTCCGAACCATGAGGACCAGAATACGGAACGATCCAACTACAAGCACCTGTTGCAGATTAAACACACTGATCCCATGGGGAGTCAACCCAGTTTTCCGGTCAGGGATGATGATTTTATCAATACAGATAAAAATGATCTTGCCGTATGCCTGTTCTGCGAAGGAAGTGAATGCTATCGAACCCTGATCGCCGCTTCCGAGGATCTTTCCGAATCCGGATTCAGCATCTCCAAAAACAGAAAAGCAATTGAAGAGCTGAATGAACTGAAAGAAAAGATGCAAACACTCCGAAAAAGCAAAGCCAGTGTTGTCCAACGCTTTTAACCCTGTACAAGGTTCCCGAATCAAAGCGATCTGAAAACCATTTACGATATTCCCTTTTCAAACGGAGGCCGCGATGACGCATAACCAGATCTACCATGTTGCCACGGGAAATTACATGATTCATAAAACAACGGAAATGACCGTGGAGGCGTTTCTGGGTACTTGCGTCGGGGTCGCCATTTTTGACCCGGAGAACGGTGTCGGGGGATTGATGCATCTGCTCCTGCCGGAGCCGTTTTCTTTGGCATATCCAAAAGACCCTGAAAAATATGTTACTACCGGTCTTCCTCTGTTTATCCATAATCTTCTGAAACAGGGAGCCAAAAAAGAGAACTTAAAAGCCTGGATTGCAGGCGGAGCTCTTGTGGAACCACTTACCAGACAGGATATTGCGCTTGACATTGGTGGGCGAAATGCAGATGCAGCCATCCATGTGCTCAATAAGGAAAACATCCGGATCGAGCATATCGAAACCGGAGGATTTTTTACATGTACCCTGAGCCTGAACATGAAAACCTGGACGCCGGATATCAGACCCATCGGTATTGTCACAACCGAATCACAAATCAATATCAAGCCCCCCTCCAAGGAAGAACTTAACCGGGCTTTTGCTTACATAAAACCAATACCCCAGGCTGCCATAAAAGTGATGAGAATGCTGGATGACGAAGGCAGCAGTTTCAAAGAGATTGCCAATGAAATCCGGAAAGATCAGATTATCACCGCCAGTGTGATCCGCATCTGTAATTCAGCTTTGTTTAAAGGAAACTCAAAAATTGATACCCTGGATGATGCCCTGATCATACTCGGACGTGATGTTCTGGTAAAATCCATACTTCTTGCTGCGATCAACAACTATTTCAAACAAGCCGGCAGCGGATATGCCCTTTGTTACGGAAGCCTGTACCATCATTCCGTATCCAGTGCAATTATTGCTGAAAAACTGGCACAGCAAAGCCAAACGGTTCGTCCCCAGACAGCCTATACCGCAGGTTTATTGCATGACATCGGTATGGTGGTTCTGGATCAGGCTCTTGCCTCCTCATTTCCTTTGTTTTACCGGAACATACAAAATAAAGGGGCAAGCATCCTTGCAGTGGAAAAACAGATATTTGGCATGGATCACTGTGAGGCCGGGAAAAAATTGGCCAGACTGTGGTCTTTTCCGGAAAACCTGATTGATTGCATTTCTTCCCATCACAACCCTGAAAAAACGAAAATCAGCCCCAGATTGTCCCATATCATCTTTCTTACCGAGCTGATCATGTCTCAATTCCATACCAGCCTTGAACTTATGCCCACCAGTGTGGAATCCTTTGAATCCAGCCTTCAAAAAATAGGGCTTTCAATTTCCAAGTTTCCTGATATTGTTAGCCAAATTCCATTAGAGGCATTTGGAACCGACCCGGATAAGACTGCAATGCTGGTAAAGAGATAGATTGAATGAAAAAGATGGACAATCAAGAAAATTTATTGCGCAAGCTGCCTGGTGTGGATCGAATACTGGAACGTATTCAGGAAGAGCAGGAGTATACAGGCACCCCGAAATCCGTTCTTGTGGATGCGATCCGGTTTGTGATCGAAAAAAAACGTGTCGATATTCTGCAAACCAAGACCTCTGATGATCTTAATATTCATCAACTCCTGTCCGATGTCAGACAGAAAATTGCAATGATCATGAAACCCAACCTGAGACGAACCGTCAATGCAACCGGTGTTGTGGTTCATACAAACCTTGGGCGTTCTCTCCTTGCCAAAGAAGCGATTGAACAGGTCATTGAAATCGCATCAAACTATTCCAATCTTGAATTTGATATTGAAAAAGGCCAGCGGGGACTGAGGTACAGCAGTGTTGAAGATATTCTATGTGAAATCAGCGGAGCAGAATCGGCAATGGTGGTCAATAACAATGCAGCAGCCGTACTTCTCTGCCTGGAAACCATGGCCAAAGGAAAAGAAGTCATTGTTTCCCGGGGTGAGCTTGTTGAGATCGGCGGGTCCTTCCGCATTCCGGATGTCATGGCAAAAAGCGGTTGTATCCTGAAAGAGGTCGGAACCACAAACAGAACCCATCCCAGAGATTATGAAGAAGCCATCAATGAGAATACAGGGCTTTTACTCAAGGTGCATACCAGCAACTATACCATAACCGGATTTACGGCAGAAGTTTCATTACCGGAAATGGTAAAAATCGGCAAAAAGAATAACCTTCCGGTTATGGAAGATCTGGGCAGCGGTACATTTATCGATTTTTCACGATATGGGCTTACCAGAGAACCCACGGTTCAAGATTCTGTTCATGCTGGAACGGATATTGTAACATTCAGTGGTGACAAATTACTAGGCGGCCCTCAGGCAGGGATCATTGTCGGTAAAAAAGAGATCATCGGAAAAATACGAAAAAATCCTTTGACCAGGGCTCTTCGGATCGACAAACTAACCCTTGCTGCTCTGGAAAGTACACTCAGGCTGTACCGGGATCCAAAAAACGCAGCCCGATGCATTCCCACGCTGCGCATGATAACTGAACCCTATGAACAGGTTCATCAAAAAGCAGACCAGCTTATCAGAATCCTCGAAGAATTGCATGATCCTCGTCTGATTCTCAACCTCAAAACAATATCCTCGAAAACCGGTGGAGGTGCCCTTCCCATTCTGGACATACCCAGCGCCGGCGTGGGAATCCGGATTCAGGACATGACCGCCGACAGCATTGAAAAAGCCATGCGGGCACATGAACCGGCGATTATCGGCAGGATTGAAGAGGATCTGTTCATTCTGGACCTTCGGACAGTTCAGGATAATGAATTTTCAATCATTGTGGATGCCCTGAAAAATATTCTTGCATAATCAGACAAAATAAAAATCTTGAATATATGTGCTATTTCGTCCATATATATTTTTTTTCGGAAGTCAAAACAGAAATGTGAGGAGAAGATTCGTTATGCCGATATATGAATACCATTGTAAAAAATGTGACCAGGTCTTTGAATATCTGGTTTTTGGATCAGATGAACCAACCACCTGCCCCTCCTGCAAAGGAAAAAAAGTGAGCAGAATGATGTCCGCCTGTGGATTTAAAACAAAAGGAAGCAGCGGTGAAACCGTTCGTTCTTCCGCATCATCATCCTCCTGCGGCAGTTGTTCCACTAACAGTTGTTCAGGGTGCGGACATTAATCCCATGCAGATAACCATTGGAACAAGGGGCAGCAAGCTGGCGCTCTGGCAGGCCAATTGGGTAAAAGCCGCCATCCAGGCAATTCATCCGGATTGTTCCGTATCCCTTGACATCATCAAGACCAAAGGGGATAAAATTCTGGATGTTCCTCTTGCAAAGGTTGGTGGCAAAGGGTTGTTTGTCAAGGAGATCGAAGAAGCCCTTCTTGCCGGAAAAGTGGATCTGGCGGTTCACAGCATGAA